>NZ_JBEXDZ010000005.1:0-111614 GCF_040606085.1 Streptomyces sp. NPDC005485
GTCGCCGACGCGCGCCAGCAGGGCCGTACGGGCCCCGAGGCGGGCGGCGGCGACCGCCTGGTTGGCGCCCTTGCCGCCGGGGTGGACGGCGAGGTCGGAGCCGAGCACCGTCTCCCCGGCCGCCGGCCGCCGTTCGACGCCGATCACCAGGTCGGCGTTGGCCGACCCTACGACCAGAAGGTCGTAGTCGTACATGAACTGTCTCCCTGCATAGGTGACTTGATGGGACAACCGGGGGTGGGCGGTCTCGTGGAGCGCCCACCCCCGGCCGGTCGGTCGGAGGCCTCTCAGCCGCCGAAGCCCGCCACGTTCTTCGACGTGACCACCTTCACCGGCACCTTCACCGTCTCGGCGGTCTTCTTGCCGTCGGCCGCCTTCAGCGCGTTCTCGACGGCGATCCGGCCGAGCTCCTTCGGCTGCTGGGCCACGGACGCGTAGAGCGTGCCCGCCTGTACGGCCTTCAGACCGTCGGGGGTGCCGTCGAAGCCGATGACGGAGACCGACTTGCCGGCCTTGGAGCCGAGCGCCTTGATCGCGCCGAGCGCCATCTCGTCGTTCTCGGCGAAGACACCGTCGACGTCGGGGTGGGCCTGGAGCAGGTTCGTCATCACGTCGAGGCCCTTGGTGCGGTCGAAGTCCGCGGGCTGCTGGGCGACGACCTTGATGCCCGGGTAGGCCTTCAGGCCCTCGGCGAAACCGGCCCCGCGCTCGCGGCTCGCCGACGTTCCGGCCAGCCCCTGGAGGATCACGATCTTGCCCTTGCCGCCGAGCTTCTCGGCCATCGCCTTGGCGCCGAGCTTGCCGCCCTCGATGTTGTCGGAGGCGACCAGCGCGGCGGTGTCGGCCTTGTTGACGCCGCGGTCCACGCCGACGACGGGGATGTCGGCCTTGTTCGCGGAGCGCACCGAGGGGCCCGCGGCGTCCGAGTCCACCGGGTTGACGATGATCGAGCCGACCCCGGAACTGGTGAAGTTCTGCAGCTGGTTGGCCTGCTGGGAGGCGTCGTTCTGCGCGTCCGTCACCGTCAGGTCGGCGCCCAGCTTCTTCGCCTCCTCCTGCGCACCCGCCTTGATCTGCACGAAGAACGGGTTGTTCAGGGTGGAGAGGGACAGGCCGATCTTCTTGTTCGCCGCGGCCGAGGAGTCGTCGTTGTGCAGGAACGACATCGCTCCGACGACGGCGGCCGCGACCACCGCGGCGATCACGTACGTCGCCGCCTGCCGGCCCCGGTCGCCACCGCTCGACGTACCGGCGGCCACCGGGGTCGCCCCGGCCTTGCGGCGGACCGTGTCGAGGAGCACCGCGAGCGCGATGACGACACCGATGACGACCTGCTGCCAGAACGCGGACACCGACAGGAGGTTGAGGCCGTTGCGCAGCACCGCGAGGATCAGCGCGCCGATCAGGGTGCCGGACGCCTTGCCGGTGCCGCCCGCGAGGGAGGCGCCGCCGATGACGACCGCGGCGATCGCGTCCAGCTCGTAGCCCTGCGCGGCCTGCGGCTGCGCGGAGGAGAGGCGGGAGGCGAGGACGATGCCCGCGGCGGCCGCGAAGAGACCGGAGAGGGCGTAGATCGCGATCTTCTGCTTCTTCACGCGGAGGCCGGAGAGACGGGCCGCCTCCTCGTTGCCGCCGATCGCGTACATGGAGCGGCCGATGTACGTACGGCCGAGGATCACGGCGGTGATCAGGCCCATCACGACCATCACCAGGACCGGCACCGGCAGCCAGCCGCCCAGGGTGTCACCGAGGTGCGAGACCGAGTCGGGGAACGCGATCGGGCTGCCCTGCGAGATGACGAGCGACAGGCCGCGGCCCACCGAGAGCATGGCCAGCGTCGCGATGAACGGCGGCAGCTTCCCGTACGAGATCAGGACGCCGTTGACGAAGCCGCAGGCTATGCCGGTGGCGATCGCGAGGATCACCGCGATCCAGACCGGGACGCCCTCCGAAGTGGCCATCCAGGCAAGGACGGTGGCGGAGAGCGCGGCGACCGAGCCGACCGACAGGTCGATGCCCGCCGAGACGATCACGAAGGTGACGCCGAAGGCGAGGATCGCCGTCACGGCCGCCTGGACGCCGATGTTGAGCAGGTTGTCCGTCGTCAGGAAGTCGCCGGACAGCGCCGACATCGCGACGACGAGGACGATCAGCGCGCTGAGCGCACCGTTGTCGAGCAGGAGGCGGCGGACCGCCGAGGCGCCACTCGCGCCCGTTGTGCTCTTGAGCGTGTCAGTGGCCACGGGGGGCCTCCTTCTCGGTCTTTTCGGTGTTCGTGCCGGCGGCTTCCGTGTTCGTGCCGACGGCGAGGGCCATCACCGAGTCCTGGGTGGCCTCGGCGGCGGTGAGTTCGCCCGCGATGCGGCCCTGCGCCATGACGAGGACCCGGTCGCTCATGCCCAGGACCTCGGGCAGGTCGCTGGAGATCATCAGGACGGCGGCGCCGGCGGCCGTCAGTTCGTTGACGAGCTGGTAGATCTCGACCTTGGCGCCGACGTCGATACCGCGCGTCGGCTCGTCGAGGATCAGCACCTTGGTGTCGGCGAGCAGCCACTTGCCGATGACGACCTTCTGCTGGTTGCCGCCGGAGAGGGTGCGCACATGCTGGCCGAGCCCGGCCATCCGGACGCCGAGCTGCTCGGCGATCCGCGCGGCGGACTCCCGCTGGCTCTTGAGGTCGACGAACCCGCCGTGGGTCGCGGTGCGCAGTGTCACCAGGCCGAGGTTCTCCTCGACGGAGGCGTCGAGGACGAGCCCTTGCCCCTTGCGGTCCTCCGGCACGAGCCCGATCCCCGCGGTCATCGCCGCGTTGACGTCGTGCCGCGGCAGCCGTGCCCCGGCGACCTCGACGGACCCCTTGTCGTAGGGGTCGGCGCCGAAGACGGCCCGTACGACCTCGGTACGTCCGGCACCGACGAGCCCCGCGATGCCGACGACCTCACCGGCGCGCACCTCGAAGCTCACGTCGCGGAAGACGCCGTCCTTGGTGAGCCCCTCGACGGTCAGCAGCGCGGCACCGGCGTCGGCCCGTTCGCGCGGGTACTGCTGTTCGATGGAGCGGCCCACCATGAGGCGTACGAGTTCGTCCTCGGGCGTGGACGCGGGCACCTGGCCCACGCTCCTGCCGTCGCGGATGACCGTGACCCGGTCGCCCAGGGCGGCGATCTCCTCCAGGTGGTGCGTGATGAAGACGATGCCCACACCGTCCTCGCGCAGCCGGCGCACGATGGTGAAGAGCTTCTCGACCTCTTCGGAGGTGAGCACGGCGGTGGGCTCGTCCATGATGAGCACGCGCGCGTTCAGGCTGAGCGCCTTCGCGATCTCGACCATCTGAAGGCGTGCGATACCGAGTTCACGGACACGCGCGCGTGGGGACACGTTGACGCCGACACGCTTCAGCAGTGCCTCGGCGTCGGTCTCCATGGTCTTGCGGTCGATCAGTCCGAAGCGGCGGGGCTGCCGGCCCAGGAAGATGTTCTCGGCGACCGTCAGATCGGGGACCAGGTTGAACTCCTGGTAGATCGTCGCGATGCCGAGGCGCTCGGAGTCCTGCGCCCCGTGGATGCGCTCTTCCTTGCCGTCGACCAGGACACGTCCCGAGTCGGGCTGGTAGGCGCCGGACAGCATCTTGATGAGGGTGCTCTTGCCCGCGCCGTTCTCGCCGAGCAGCACGTGCACCTCGCCGCGGCGCAGATCGAAGTCGACGCTGTCGAGCGCGACCACACCGGGGAAGGCCTTGCGTATCCCTTCGATACGCAGCAACTCGTCCGGGTTGCTCACGGGTTGCTCCTGTTCGTTACGGGGGACTCGCCGCACGAGCGGCGCACGACGAGTCGGGCGGGGAGGGTGACGGACTGCGGGGGCCGTCCCTCGATGCGGTCGATCAGGGCCCGTACGGCGGCCCTGCCCAGCTCGCCCGTCGGCTGGGCGATCGCCGTGATCGGCGGATCGGTGTGCACGAACCACGGGATGTCGTCGAACGCGGCGAGCGCGAGGTCCTCGGGAACCCGCATCCCGCGCGCGCGGACCGCGTCCAGCGCGCCGAGCGCCATCAGGTTGTCCGCGGCGAAGACGACCTCGGGCGGCTCGGGCAGGTCGAGGAACCCCTCGGTCGCCCGGCGCCCGCTCTCGGCCTGGAAGTCGCCCTGGCCTATGTAGGCGTCGGGGAGTTCCAGACCGTGGGCGGCGAGTGCCTCGCGGAAGGCCTCCACGCGTTCGCTGCCGGTGGTGGTCGCCGCCGGGCCCGCGATGATGGCGAGCCTGCGGTGGCCGAGGCCGTGCAGATGGGCGACGAGATCGCGGACTGCCGCGCGCCCGTCCGCCCGCACCACGGGCACGTCCACGCCCGGGATCCAGCGGTCCACGAAGACCATCGGGGTCCCCGCGCGGGCGGCGCCCAGCAGCGCGGGCGAGCCGCCGTCGGCGGGGGAGACGAGGAGGCCGTCGATACGGCGGTCCAGGAGCGTACGGACGTGGTGGTCCTGCAGCTCGGGCCGCTCGTCGGCGTTGCCGATGATGACGCTGTAGCCGAGCGCGCGGGCCTCCTCCTCGACGGAGCGGGCCAGCTCGGTGAAGTACGGGTTGAGTACGTCGCTGATGACCAGGCCGAGGGTGCGGGTCTGGTCGGTGCGCAGGGAACGGGCGACGGCGTTGGGGCGGTAGCCCAGCGTGTCGACGGCAGCCAGGACGCGGGTGCGCGCCTCGGGGCTGACGGACGGATGGTCGTTCAGGACACGCGAGACCGTGGCGACGGATACGCCCGCCTCGGCGGCGACGTCCTTGATGCTCGCCATCGTCGCTCCACCTCCTCGTGGAATCGATTACACGACTTCGTGTACCGAGGATTGGAATCGATTACACGGGACTTTGGCAAGACCCTGAGACTCGATTGTGATGAAGCCCGCCGCAGGTGCGCGGCCCGGCTTGCCCACAGGCCGCCCGCGCTGTCAGTCCCCGGCGGTAGCGTCGGATCATGTCCAATCAGGCGGGGACCACCCGGCAGGTCAACCTGGCGGTGGTGGAGGGCGTACTGGAGCGCATCACGTACGCGAACGAGGAGAACGGGTACACGGTCGCCCGGGTGGACACCGGACGGGGCGCCGCCGACCTGCTCACCGTCGTGGGCTCACTCCTCGGAGCCCAGGTGGGGGAGTCCCTGCGCATGGAGGGCCGCTGGGGCTCGCACCCGCAGTACGGCAAGCAGTTCACGGTGGAGAACTACACGACGGTGCTCCCGGCCACCGTCCAGGGCATCCGCCGCTATCTCGGCTCCGGCCTGGTCAAGGGCATCGGCCCGGTCTTCGCCGACCGCATCACCCAGCACTTCGGCATCGACACCCTGCAGATCATCGAGGAGGAGCCGAAGCGGCTCATCGAGGTCCCCGGCCTCGGCCCCAAGCGCACCAAGAAGATCGCCGACGCCTGGGAGGAACAGAAGGCGATCAAGGAGGTCATGCTCTTCCTCCAGACCGTCGAGGTGTCCACGTCGATCGCGGTGCGCATCTACAAGAAGTACGGCGACGCCTCGATCTCGGTCGTCAAGAACCAGCCCTACCGCCTCGCCTCCGACGTCTGGGGCATCGGCTTCCTCACCGCCGACAAGATCGCCCAGTCCGTCGGCATCCCGCACGACAGCCCGGAGCGCGTCAAGGCCGGCCTGCAGTACGCCCTGTCGCAGTCCACCGACCAGGGCCACTGCTTCCTCCCCGAGGAGCAGCTGATCGCCGACGCGGTGAAGCTCCTCCAGGTCGACACGGGCCTGGTCATCGAGTGCCTCGCCGAGCTGGCGGCACCCCCGCAGGAGGGCGAGGACCCCGGAGTCGTACGGGAGAAGGTGCCGGGCCCGGACGGCGGCACGCCCGTGACCGCGATCTACCTGGTCCCCTTCCACCGCGCCGAACTCTCCCTCTCCGCCCAGCTGTTGCGCCTGCTGCGCACCGAGGAGGACCGGATGCCGGGCTTCCATGACGTGGCCTGGGACAAGGCGCTGACCTGGCTCAAGGGGCGTACGGGCGCGGAGCTGGCCCCCGAGCAGGAGGAAGCCGTCCGGCTCGCGCTCACCAAGAAGGTCGCCGTGCTCACCGGCGGCCCCGGCTGCGGCAAGTCCTTCACGGTCCGGTCGATCATCGAGCTGGCCCGCGCCAAGAAGGCGAAGGTCGTGCTCGCCGCCCCCACCGGCCGCGCCGCCAAACGCCTCGCCGAGCTGACCGGAGCCGAGGCCTCCACCGTGCACCGGCTCCTGGAGCTGAAGCCGGGCGGCGACGCGGCGTACGACAAGGACCGCCCCCTGGACGCGGACCTGGTGGTGGTCGACGAGGCGTCGATGCTCGACCTGCTGCTCGCCAACAAGCTGGTCAAGGCGGTTCCCCCGGGCGCCCATCTGCTCTTCGTCGGGGACGTCGACCAGCTGCCCAGCGTCGGCGCGGGCGAGGTGCTGCGCGATCTCCTCGCGGACGGCGGCCCGGTCCCGGCCGTCCGCCTGACCAAGGTCTTCCGCCAGGCCCAGCAGTCCGGGGTGGTCACCAACGCGCACCGGATCAACTCCGGGCAGCACCCGGTCACCGACGGCATGAAGGACTTCTTCCTCTTCGTCGAGGACGAGACGGAGGAGGCCGGCCGGCTCACCGTGGACGTGGCGGCCCGGCGGATTCCGGCCAAGTTCGGCCTCGATCCACGGCGCGACGTCCAGGTCCTCGCACCGATGCACCGGGGCCCGGCGGGCGCGGGCACGCTGAACGGCCTGCTGCAGCAGGCGATCACGCCCGCCCGCCCGGACCTCCCCGAGAAACGCTTCGGCGGCCGTGTCTTCCGGGTCGGCGACAAGGTCACCCAGATCCGCAACAATTACGACAAGGGCAAGAACGGTGTCTTCAACGGCACCGTGGGCGTGGTGACCTCCCTCGATCCGGACGAGCAGCGCCTTACGGTGCTGACGGACGAGGACGAGGAGGTGGCGTACGAGTTCGACGAGCTCGACGAGCTGGCGCACGCCTACGCGGTGACGATCCACCGCTCCCAGGGCAGCGAGTACCCGGCGGTGGTGATCCCGGTCACCACCGGAGCGTGGATGATGCTGCAGCGGAATCTGCTCTACACGGCGGTGACCCGTGCCAAGAGGCTGGTCGTCCTGGTCGGTTCGCGCAAAGCCATAGGTCAGGCGGTACGCACGGTGTCCGCCGGACGGCGGTGCACGGCGCTGGACTTCCGGCTCTCCCCCCGGCCTCTGGAGCGCTGATCGACCCGCTTCGGGGCCCCTCGGAGCAGGCATCGTGAAAAATGATCGATCAAACGAGTCGCAAAGGTCACAGAGCACTTCCGGAAGCGAGGCGAAGGGGGGCAGGATGAGCAGGTTGGCGGCACTGAGTGCCGCCAATAGGCCCAATGGTCGACCCCCAGTGCACTCTTCAGGGCCGAATGGGGGATGGTAGAGACAGTCAGGGCACCTCGAAGAAGAGGCACAACGTCGGTGAGGGATGACGTGAGCGAGCAGACCAACAACGCTGTAGTACTGCGGTTCGGCGATGGCGAGTACACCTACCCGGTGATCGACAGCACCGTCGGCGACAAGGGCTTCGACATCGGGAAGCTCCGCGCCCAGACCGGGCTGGTGACGCTGGACAGCGGATACGGCAATACCGCCGCGTATAAATCCGCGATCACCTACCTCGACGGCGAGCAGGGCATCCTCCGCTACCGCGGCTACCCGATCGAGCAGCTGGCCGAGCGCTCCACGTTCCTGGAGGTGGCCTACCTCCTGATCAACGGTGAGCTGCCGACGGTCGACGAGCTCTCCACGTTCAAGGACGAGATCACGCAGCACACCCTGCTGCACGAGGACGTCAAGAACTTCTACCGCGGCTTCCCGCGCGACGCCCACCCGATGGCGATGCTGTCCTCGGTCGTCTCCGCGCTGTCCACCTTCTACCAGGACAGCCACAACCCGTTCGACGAGAAGCAGCGCAACCTCTCGACGATCCGGCTGCTCGCCAAGCTTCCGACGATCGCCGCGTACGCGTACAAGAAGTCGATCGGCCACCCCTTCGTCTACCCGCGCAACGACCTCGGGTACGTCGAGAACTTCCTGCGCATGACCTTCTCGGTCCCCGCGCAGGACTACGAGCCGGACCCGGTCGTCGTCTCCGCGCTCGAGAAGCTGCTGATCCTGCACGCGGACCACGAGCAGAACTGTTCGACCTCGACGGTCCGCCTGGTCGGCTCGTCGCAGGCCAACATGTTCGCGTCGATCTCCGCCGGCATCTCCGCCCTGTGGGGCCCGCTGCACGGCGGCGCCAACCAGTCCGTCCTGGAGATGCTCGAGGGCATCCAGGCCAACGGCGGCGACGTCGACTCCTTCATCCGCAAGGTGAAGAACAAGGAGGACGGCGTCCGCCTGATGGGCTTCGGCCACCGGGTGTACAAGTCCTTCGACCCGCGCGCGAAGATCATCAAGGCTGCCGCGCACGACGTCCTCTCGGCCCTCGGCAAGTCCGACGAGCTGCTGGACATCGCGCTCAAGCTGGAGGAGCACGCGCTCTCCGACGACTACTTCGTCTCGCGCAACCTCTACCCCAACGTGGACTTCTACACGGGCCTGATCTACCGCGCCATGGGCTTCCCGACCGAGATGTTCACGGTCCTGTTCGCCCTCGGCCGCCTCCCGGGCTGGATCGCCCAGTGGCACGAGATGATCAAGGAGCCGGGTTCCCGCATCGGCCGCCCGCGCCAGATCTACACGGGCGAGGTCCTGCGCGACTTCGTTCCGGTCGAGGCGCGCTGACCTCGTAGCCGCCGGTTGCCCTGCCAGGGCAACCCGCAGCGCGCCTCTTCGGAGGCGAACCGAGCCCCAAAAAATACGGAAAGCGCCCCGCTACCAGTCCCCCCACGGGCTGGCAGTCGGGGCGCTTTCCTTGTCCCGGTGCGGATTCCCCCCACGGGATCCGGCCGGGCGTCTGTGGACAGCGCCTGAATCGCTGCGAGCAAAACGAGCAAAACTCGATGTGCTCCGGTACTGCGTACTGCGTCCTGCGGTGCTGCGTTGCGATCTGCCGGGACCCGTACGACGGGAGGGCCGCTCAAAGCTCCCCGGTGTACGTGTCCCGGCAACGCAATTTCCGGGAACGTCCCCCAAGACATCCCCAGATGTCAGTCACGCCCCCCAAGACGCTTCTGACATCGCCAACTTAGACTCACGAACCCCTTCGATGGTTACGTTCACATCACTGTGATCTGCGTCTCTTGCGTATGTCCTGAAGATACGCAAGAGCCCCAAAACGTCAATCGGGACCCAAGCGTAAGGAAGATGCGCGAGCCTTGTGAAGAGCTTATGTGAGGCTCCCGTTGGACTCTAGGGGGACTCTTACTTCGACGTCATGAGAATGTCCGGAGCCGAAGGCTGTTCGTCACCACGAACACCGACGAGAAGGCCATCGCGGCGCCCGCGATCATCGGGTTCAGCAGCCCGGCCGCGGCCAGCGGCAGCGCGGCCACGTTGTACCCGAAGGCCCAGACCAGGTTTCCCTTGATGGTGCCGAGGGTCCTGCGCGACAGCCGGATCGCGTCCGCGGCCACCCGCAGGTCCCCGCGCACCAGGGTCAGGTCGCTCGCCTCGATCGCCGCGTCGGTGCCGGTGCCCATGGCCAGGCCCAGGTCGGCGGTGGCGAGCGCGGCCGCGTCGTTGACGCCGTCGCCGACCATCGCGACGCTGCGGCCCTCGCCCTGCAGCCGCTTCACCACGTCGACCTTGTCCTGCGGCAGCACCTCGGCGATCACGTTTTCGGCGTCGATGCCCACGGCCCGGGCGACCGACTCGGCGACTGCCCGGTTGTCCCCGGTCAGCAGCACCGGCGTGAGCCCGAGGGCACGCAGTTTCCGTACGGCCTCGGCGCTGGTCTCCTTGATCGCGTCGGCGACGGTCAGTACACCGAGCACCACCCCGTCCAGGGCGACCACGACGGCCGTACGGCCTTCCGCCTCCGCCGCGGCCTTGGCCCGGGCCGGTCCGTCGGGGAGCACGTCGGCGCCGGCGAACCGACCGACGGTGACCTCGCGGCCCTCCACTCGCCCGCGCACCCCGAGTCCGGGCACGTTCTCGAAGTGCTCGACCGCGGGAAGGGCCCCTGTGCGCTCCTCGGCGCCCGCCGCGACCGCCTGGGCGATCGGGTGCTCGGAGGCGTGCTCAAGGGCGCCTGCGAGCCGCAGCAGCTCGTTCTCGGAGGTGCCGTCGGCCGCGTACACCTCGTGGAGGGTCATCCGGCCGGTCGTCACGGTTCCGGTCTTGTCCAGGACGACGGTGTCGACGCGGCGGGTGGACTCCAGGACCTCGGGGCCCTTGATGAGGATGCCGAGCTGGGCGCCGCGACCCGTGCCGACCATGAGGGCGGTCGGCGTGGCCAGCCCCAGCGCGCACGGGCAGGCGATGATCAGGACCGCCACGGCGGCGGTGAAGGCGGCGACCGTGTCACCGGTGACGCCGATCCACACCCCGAAGGTGCCGAGCGCGAGCACCAGCACCACCGGCACGAAGATCCCGGAGATCCGGTCGGCCAGGCGCTGCACCTCGGCCTTGCCGTTCTGCGCGTCCTCGACGAGGCGCGCCATGCGGGCGAGCTGGGTGTCGGCGCCGACGCGGGTGGCCTCGACGACGAGCCGGCCCCCGGCGTTCACGGTCGCGCCCGTCACCGTCGAGCCCGCCGAGACGTCGACCGGCACCGACTCGCCGGTCAGCATCGAGGCGTCCACCGCCGAGGTGCCCTCGACGACGGTACCGTCCGTGGCGATCTTCTCGCCGGGCCGTACGACGAAGCGGTCACCGACGGCCAACTGACCGATCGGGACGCGTACTTCGCGGCCTCCCCGGAGCACGGACACGTCCTTGGCGCCCAGTTCGAGCAGTGCCTTGAGCGCGGCTCCCGCGCGGCGCTTGGAGCGGGCCTCCAGATAGCGGCCGAGCAGGATGAACGCGACGACTCCGGAGGCGACCTCGAGGTAGATCGACGAAGCGCCGTCCGTGCGGGAGACGGTGAACTCGAAGCCGTCCTTCATGCCCGACATCCCCGCGTCGCCGAAGAACAGCGCCCACAGGGACCAGCCGAAGGCGGCGAGCGTGCCGACCGAGACGAGCGTGTCCATGGTGGCCGCGCCGTGCCGCGCGTTGGTGAACGCGGCCCTGTGGAACGGCAGCCCGCCCCAGACGACGACGGGTGCGGCGAGCGTCAGCGACAGCCACTGCCAGTTGTCGAACTGGAGGGCCGGGACCATCGCCATCAGGATGACCGGGACGGCGAGCAGGACGGAGACGGTGAGGCGCTCACGCAGGGAGGCCAGTTCGGAGTCCTTCGAGGGCGGGGCCTCTTCCTCGTCCCGCACCGGCGCGGGCGGCGGGGGCTCCTCGGCCGTGTAGCCCGTCTTCACGACGGTGGCGATCAGGTCGGCGACCTGTACCCCCGCCGGGTACGAGACCTTCGCCTTCTCCGTCGCGAAGTTCACCGTGGCGGTGACGCCGTCCATGCGGTTGAGCTTCTTCTCGACACGCGCCGCGCAGGAGGCGCAGGTCATGCCGCCGATGGCGAGTTCGACCTCGGCGGCCGCCTCTGTCTGCGCGGTCCGCGCTATGGGGCTCTCGGGTACTGCGGTGGTCATGTCCGGCTCCAGTGGGTGAACCGGGCCGTACGGAGCCAGTATCAGCTGGTCGGTACGGCCCGGTGTGGAGAGGTGCGTTCCCTCTGCCCGAGGGGGCGAGGGCGCTCAGGCCTTGACGACGAGCTCGAAGCCGGCCTCGTCGACGGCGGCGCGGACGGCCTCCTCGTCGAGCGGCGCGGCGGAGACGACGGTGACCTCGCCGGTCGAGGCGACGGCCTTCACCGAGCTGACACCGGCGATCTCGGAGATCTCGCCGGACACGGAGCCTTCACAGTGTCCGCAGCTCATCCCGCTCACCTGGTAGACGGTCGTGACGGTGCCGGGGGTGTCGGTCTGGGCGGTCATGGCGTTACTCCTCGTCGAGGCGTGCGTGGCGTGCGTGTGCGGGAGGGGGTCCCTGGGTTCCAGGGTCCTCGCCCCATGCTCGCCACACTATACCCCTAGGGGGTATTTCTCCAAGTGGGGTCGCGCCGGGCCAGCGATCGCACCCAGGCCACCCCGGCCAGCGAGACGAGGACCAGGCCGCCCATCGAGAAGAGCGTGAAGAGATGCTCCTGGTCGTCGCTCGGCGTGGGGATGTAGCCCTGCGCGAAGAGGCTCCGGTCGAGGCCCGCGCCGGCCAGTCGTGCCACCAGCCAGATCGCGATGCCGTGCGTGGAATCCCACAGAGCGTGCAGCAGTGAGACGCCGAGGTAGGCGCCGAGCACCGGCGCGGCGAAGTGGAAGCGCCCGTTCGGGCGGCGGTACGCCAGCAGCACGGCACCCGAGATGGCCGTCCACAGGCCGTGCCCGAAGGGGGCGAGCACCCCGCGCAGGATCTCCGTCTCCAGCAGGGCCCGCAGATCCACGCCCTTCATCGAGACGGCGGCGTTGAACGCGTACCCCGAACTCTCCAGCGCCGCGAAGCCGAAACCGACGGCCGCGCCGAGCACCAGCCCCGCCCGCAGCCCCCGGATCCGGGTGTGCCGGCGCAGCACGAACATCAGTGCCGCGAGCTTGGCCGCCTCCTCGATCAGTCCGACGCCGACGTACATCCCCAGTGAGGGGTGCAGCAGGTAGTACTCCATCGCCGACGCGCCCAGCACCCCCAGCGTCCCGCCGATCAGGAAACAGCCGAGGATCAGATGCACGCCCAGGTCACGCCCGTGCCGCTCGTACGCCCACAGCACGAAGGTGACCGGGACGAGGAAACCGCCGAGCAGGATCAGGGTCGGCAGGAGGGTCGTGTTCCTTGTCGCGTACGTGACGACCGCGGTCAGCGCCCAGAGCGCGAGCCCGCCGCCCAGGCACTGCCGCCATAGTCCGGCGCGGATGCGGGGGTACGGCGGCGGGGGCTGCTTCGGTCCGGGAATGCGGGCTCGGGGCGCGCCGGGCGGCGGAGACTGGGTCACGTCACATCCCTCGGGCTCGACACATCGCATACGGATATGCGGATTTATCCGCACCTTATGGTGAATCTCCGCTATGCCGCAGTCCGGAAGGGGCATCCGGATCAAGCCCGCTGTCAGGTCTGTCGGCGTGGGCGACAGGAACCGGTGGAGGTCCTAGCGTTCCTCCGGACGGTGTTGATCTCCGGGCTGAGGGGCGAGACGGATGCGGGCAGTGGTGTTCGAGCGGTACGGGGAGCCGGCTGAGGTGCGCGAGGTGGCGGACCCGGAGCCCGCGGAACACGGCGTCGTGGTGCGGGTGGAGGCCACGGGGCTGTGCCGGAGCGACTGGCACGGCTGGATGGGCCACGACCCGGACATCACGCTGCCGCACGTCCCCGGGCACGAACTCGCCGGGGTGGTCGAGGCGGTGGGCGCCCGGGTCACCGGCTGGCACCCCGGCGACCGGGTCACCGTGCCGTTCGTGTGCGCCTGCGGCAGCTGCCCGTCCTGCGCCGCCGGTGACCAGCAGGTGTGCGAGCGGCAGACCCAGCCGGGGTTCACGCACTGGGGTTCGTTCGCGGAGTACGTCGCGCTGGAGCACGCCGACGTGAACCTGATCGCGCTGCCGGACGAGCTGTCCTACGGGACGGCGGCGTCGCTGGGCTGCCGGTTCGCCACGGCGTTTCGCGCGGTCGTCGCGCAGGGCAGGGTGGCGCCGGGGGAGTGGGTGGCCGTGCACGGCTGCGGGGGCGTCGGGCTGTCGGCGGTGATGATCGCGGCGGCCGCCGGGGCGCGGGTGGTCGCCGTCGACGTGTCCGCCCAGGCCCTGGACCTGGCAAGGAAGTTCGGAGCCGCGGAGTGCGTGGACGCCGGACGGGTCGAGGACACCGCCGAGGCCGTACGCGAACTGACCGGAGGCGGCGCCCACCTGTCTCTCGACGCCCTGGGCTCACCCGTCACGTGCGCGGCCTCGGTGAACGGCCTGCGCCGCCGCGGCCGCCATGTCCAGGTCGGCCTGCTCCCCTCGCCGACGGGTTCGAGCGCCGTCCCCATGTCCCGCGTGATCGGCCTGGAACTCGAAGTCCTCGGCAGCCACGGCATGGCGGCCCACGCCTACCCGTCGATGCTGGAGCTCGTGACTGCCGGGGTGCTGCGCCCCGACCTCCTTGTGACCTCGGCCATCACCCTCGACGCGGCGCCCGCCGCGCTGGCGGCGATGGGAACGGCACCGGGGGCGGGCGTGACGGTCATCGAACCGTGGAGCTGACCGCGGCGATGTCGGGGTGCCCGCGGTGGACCGCCCAGTCCTGCGCGAGGACCGCCATGACCGTCTCGTCCAGCAGGTCCTCGCCGCGCACCAGCGCCTGCCGTCGGACACCTTCCTCCACGAAGCCGACCTTCTCGTAGACACGGCGGGCCCGGTGGTTGTCGCTGAACAGCTCCAACTGGATCCGGTTCAGCCCCAGTTGCTCGAAGCCGTACCCGACGATCAGCCGGGTCGCCTCGGTGCCGAGACCCCGGCCGCGTCCGCGGGGCCCGACGAGTGTGCGGAAGCTGCAGCTGCGGGCGTCGGGGTCCCACTCGTACAGGACGACCTCGCCGACGAGTTCCGCGGTGGCCCGGTCCGTCACGGCGAGGTCGAGCCGGTCGGTCTGTGCGTTGCGGGAGGCGTACCAGGAGCGCAGCCGCTCCTCGGTGAGCACGGTCGACGGCTCGAAGGTGAAACGGATGACCTCGGGGTCCTCGATGATCTCGGCGATCCGGGTCGCGTCGTCCTCGGTGAACGGCCGCAGCAGCGACCTCTCCCCGGTGAGCACGGGCTTGACGGAGAAGTTCATCCGGCGATCTTCGGCGGCGCGGCAGCACACCTGCAACCGAATAGAACTGTGCCCCACGCGGGGGTGGGGCACAGAGGGGCGGCGGCCTCAGTCGTCTCTTCGGCCGCGGTTGCCGGGCCGGGAGGCGACCCAGGCCCGCACGGTGTCGGCGTACCAGTAGGGCTTCCCGCCCTCGACGTGATCGGGCGCGGGCAGCAGCCCGTGCTTGCGGTACGACCTCACGGTGTCCGGCTGCACCTTGATGTGCGCAGCGATCTCCTTGTACGACCAGAGCCGACGGTCGGTCATGAGTGGCACCTCCCTGCGCGCGCCGCGGCGGCGGCCGGGGGCGGCCGTCGGGGGAGCCGGGCGCTGCGCTGGCGATCACAAAGCCTGTGCCCCGTGAACGACGCAGCGTGAGCGCCAGGCAGCCCCTGTCGACCGGGTGTGACACAAGACCCGCGTACACGGGACATGTGTGACAGGAGTGCGTTATTTGTGACAGGAGTGACGCAAACGGCCCACGTCGGTGCTGTCGGTGTCGGGCGAGGGCTACGCCCCGCACGACCTCAGAAACGCCCGGGTCCGCTGCGCGATCGGCAGCGGGCGGTCCGGCTCGCACGGGTACATGTCCTGCTCGACGATCGCGAAGAGATCGACGTCCAGTTTCTGTGCTGCCGCCAGCACCGGCTCCAGCGCGGGCACCCCGGACGGCGGCTCGCACATCACGCCCTTCGCCACCGCGGGTCCGAACGGGATCTCCTCGGCGCGCACCTCGGCCAGGATCGCCGGGTCCACCTGCTTGAGGTGGAGGTATCCGATCCGCTCCCCGTACGTCTCGATCAGCTTGACGCTGTCCCCGCCGCAGTAGGCGTAGTGCCCGGTGTCCAGGCACAGCGACACGAGCGACGAGTCCGTTCCGTCGAGGAAGCGGACGACGTTCTGCTCGCTGTCGATGTGGGTGTCGGCGTGCGGGTGGACGACGATCTCCAGCCCGTACCGCTCCCGCACCTCGTGTGCGAGCCGCTCGGTCTGGGTGGTGAGGTGCCGCCACTGCGTCGGTGTCAGCGTGCTGTCCTCAAGGACCTCGCCGGTCTTGTCGTCGCGCCAGAAGGCGGGGATGACGACGAGGTGCGAGGCGCCCATCGCCTGGGTGAGCGCCGCGATGTCCGAGACGTGCGCCCAGGTGGAGTCCCACACGTCCGGCCCACGGTGCAGCCCCGTGAAGACGGTGCCGGCGGACACGGTGAGCCCGCGCCGCTCGGTCTCGTCCTTCAGGACGGCCGGATCGGTGGGCAGATAGCCGTACGGGCCCAGCTCGATCCACTCGTACCCGGACGCGGAGACCTCGTCGAGGAACCGCTGCCAGGGCACCTGCCGGGGGTCGTCGGGAAACCAGACTCCCCAGGAGTCGGGAGCCGAACCGACCCGGATGCGGGACAGTGAGGACTGAGGCGAAGGCGCAGGCGAGGACTGGGGCGAAGGCCGCGGTGACAACGACGTCATGGGCGTCAGCTTCCGGCCGACCGGGAGAGGTGTCAAGCTCTGGTCCGAATGTCTGGACAAAACATTGACAGGGCTCCCCGCGGACGACTAGACCATGGGGGGACAGCGGCAGCGAAGGGAAGTCGATGGCGTACGACCTGATCACCATGGGACGGATCGGTGTGGATCTGTACCCGTTGCAGACGGGCGTGCCCCTGCCGCAGGTGTCGTCCTTCGGGAAGTTCCTCGGAGGCTCGGCGACGAACGTCGCGGTGGCCGCGGCCCGGCTCGGGCGGCGCACGGCGGTGGTCACCCGGACGGGCGACGACCCCTTCGGCACGTATCTCCACGAGGCGCTGCGCGACTTCGGCGTGGACGACCGCTGGGTGACCCCGGTCCCGGGGCTGCCCACTCCGGTCACGTTCTGCGAGGTGTTCCCGCCGGACGACTTCCCGCTGTACTTCTACCGGCAGCCCAAGGCCCCGGACCTGGAGATCGACGCGCACGACCTGGACCTGGACGGGATCCGCGAGGCCCGCGTCTTCTGGATGACGGGGACGGGCCTGAGCGAGGAGCCCAGCCGCACTGCGACTCTCGCGGCGCTCGCCCACCGGGCGAAGTCGGGCACGACGGTCTTCGACCTCGACTGGCGCCCGATGTTCTGGAAGGACCCGGCCGCGGCCCGCCCCTTCTACGCGGAGGCCCTGCGCCACACCACGGTCGCCGTCGGCAACCTGGACGAGGTGGAGATCGCCACGGGTGAGCGCGACCCGCACACCGCGGCCCGCGCGCTCCTGGACGCCGGTGTCGAACTCGCGGTGGTCAAGCAGGGGCCGAAGGGCGTCCTCGCCGTGCACCGCGACGGTACGACGGCCGAGGTCCCGCCCCTGCCGGTGGAGGTCCTCAACGGCCTCGGCGCCGGCGACGCGTTCGGCGGCTCCCTCTGCCACGGCCTGCTGGCCGGCTGGGACCTGGAGCGCATCATGCGGCACGCGAACGCCGCGGGCGCCATCGTCGCGTCCCGCCTGGAGTGCTCCTCCGCGATGCCGACCCCGGCGGAGGTCGAGGAGGCGCTCGCGGCGGGGGCGGTCCGATGAGGGCGGGTCACGTCGCAGGAGCGGGCGGCGGCGGCGCCCCGGGCATCCCGCGAACCCCCGGCTCCTTCAGCGGCGTCGACATCCCCGCCCTGGTCCGCACCCGCACCCACCACCCCGAGGCCGTCGCCGAGGCGGCCGCCCGCCGCCTGCGCCGGCCGCTCCTCGGCGACACCGGCCGTCTGATGATCATCGCCGCGGACCACCCGGCCCGCGGCGCCCTCGCCGTCGGCGACCGGAAGCTGGCGATGGCGAACCGGGCCGGCCTCCTGGAGCGGCTCTGCCTCGCGCTCTCCCGCCCGGGCGTGGACGGCGTGCTGGCCAGCGCGGACGTCCTCGACGACCTGCTGCTGCTGGGCGCGCTCGACCACAAGGTGGTCATCGGGTCGATGAACCGCGGCGGACTCGCGGGCGCCGCCTTCGAGCTGGACGACCGGTTCACCGGGCACCGCCCCAGGGACCTCCAACGGCTCGGCTTCGACGCGGGCAAGCTCCTGCTCCGCATCGACTACGACGACCCGGGCTCCCTGCGCACCATGGAGTCCACCGCCCGGGTGATCGACGAGATGGCCGAGCGCCGGCTCCCCGTCTTCGTCGAGCCGTTCCTCTGCCACCGCGACCCCGTCACCGGCGCCCTGCGCAACGACCTGCGCGCCGAGGCCGTCACCAAGTCCCTCGCCATCGCGAGCGGCCTCGGCGGCAGTTCGGCGTACACCTGGCTGAAGGTGCCCGTCACCGAGAACCCGGACGACATGGCCCGGGTCATGGAGACGTCCACGCTGCCCGCCGTGCTGCTCGGCGGCGACGTCGGGGAGGACCAGGACGGCGCGTACGAGAAGTGGCGCGGCGCTCTCCAACTCCCCACCGTCCAGGGTCTGGTGGTCGGACGCTCACTGCTCTACCCGGCGGACGGCGATGTGGCCGCGGCCGTGGACACCGCCGTAGGACTGCTGTGAGGGCCGCATGACCAACGACCTGTACGTCCCCAAGGGCGCCACCGCCGGCCCGCACTACGCCGTCGACATCGACCCCAAGCGCGCGGGCTGGACCCACAGCAGCCTGCGCGTGGTCGAGCTCGCGCCGGGCGGCACGCACACCTTCACCACCGGTGACAGCGAGTGGATCGTGCTTCCGCTCAACGGTGCCTGTAGCGTGCGAACAGGGGACGGCGCAGAGGATGGAGAGTTCCAACTCCTGGGCAGGGAAAGCGTGTTCGCGTCGGTCACCGACTTCGCGTACGTGCCCCGTGACGCCCGGGTTCAGATCGCCTCCGGCGCGGGAGGCCGCTTCGCCCTGGCAGGAGCGAAGTGCGAGCGCCGACTCCCCGCCCGCTACGGCCCCGCGCCGGAGGTTCCCGTCGAAGACCGAGGCAGTGGCAACTGCGCCCGCACGGTGCGCAATTTCGCCTCCGCCGACGCCTTCGACTGCGACAAGCTCATCGCCGTCGAGGTCATCACCCCCGGTGGCAACTGGTCCTCCTACCCGCCGCACAAGCACGACGAGAACCGCCCCGGCGAGGAGACGGAACTCGAGGAGATCTACTACTTCGAGATCGACGGACCGAACGGATTCGGCTATCAGCGCGTATCTCCTTCACACGAGGGCGGTTCCGACGTCCTCGCCGAGGTCCGCACCGGCGACGCCGTCCTCGTCCCCGACGGCTGGCACGGCCCGTCCGTCGCCCAGCCCGGTCATGCGATGTACTACCTGAACGTGATGGCGGGGCCGGGTGACGAGCGGCAGTGGCGGATCTGCTTCCACCCGGACCACGTAGACAGCACAGGGGGATACCGATGACGGTGCAGACCTCGACGACGAGGCTCACGGTCGCGCAGGCGCTCGTGCGCTTCCTCGCCGCCCAGTACACCGAACGCGACGGCAGCCGGCAGCGGCTGATCGGCGCCACCTGGGGGATCTTCGGCCACGGGAACGTCGCCGGGATCGGCCAGGCGCTCGTCGAGTACGCCGACGACATGCCCTACCACCAGGGCCGCAACGAACAGGCCATGGTGCACGCGGCTGTCGGCTACGCCCGCCAGTCGGGCCGCCTGTCCACCCACGCCGTCACCACCTCCATCGGCCCCGGCGCCACCAACCTGGTCACCGGCGCCGCCCTCGCCACCATCAACCACCTCCCGGTCCTGCTGCTGCCCGGCGACACCTTCGCCACCCGCCCCGCCGACCCGGTCCTCCAGCAGCTCGAAGTGCCGTACGCCGGGGATGTGTCGGTCAACGACTGCCTGCGCCCGGTGTCGAAGTACTTCGACCGCGTCACCCGCCCCGAGGCGCTGATCCCGGCCGCCCTCCAGGCGATGCGCGTGCTCACCGACCCCGTCGAGACGGGCGCCGTCACGCTCGCCCTCCCGCAGGACGTCCAGGCGGAGGCGTACGACTGGCCGGAGGAGTTCTTCGCCGAGCGGACCTGGACCGTACGCCGCCCGGGCCCCGACACGAGCGAGCTCGCCGAGGCCGTGAGCGCGATCCGCGCCGCCCGCCGCCCGCTGATCGTCGCCGGTGGCGGGGTGCACCACAGCCGCGCCGAGGAGGCGCTCGCCGAGTTCGCCGCGACGACCCGCATCCCCGTCGCCTCCACCCAGGCCGGCAAGGGCTCGCTGCGCTTCGACCACCCGCAGGACGTGGGCGCCGTCGGCCACACCGGCACGGCGACCGCCGACGAGCTGGCCCGCACCGCCGACCTGGTGATCGGCGTCGGCACGCGGTACACGGACTTCACCACCGCCTCCGGCACCCTCTTCACCGGCGAGGGCGTCCGTTTCCTCAACCTCAACATCGCCCCCTACGACGGCCACAAGCTCTCCGGGCAGCCCCTGATCGCGGACGCACGCAGCGGACTCGCGGAGCTGACGGTGGCGCTGCGGATGCACGAGCACCGGGTCGCGGCCTCGTACGTCGCCGAGTACACGGAGGACAAGGAGCGCTGGGAGTACCGGGTCGACGCCGCGTTCGAGGCCGAGGACCCGGACCTGCGCCCCACCCAGCCCCAGGTGCTCGGCCTGCTCGACGAACTGGTCACCGAGGAGGACATCCTCATCAACGCGGCCGGTTCGCTCCCCGGCGACCTGCACAAACTGTGGCGGGCGCGCTCCGCGGACCAGTACCACGTCGAGTACGGCTACTCGTGCATGGGCTACGAGATCCCGGCCGCGATCGGCGTACGGCTGGCCGCGCCCGACCGTCCCGTGTGGGCGCTGGTCGGCGACGGCACGTATCTGATGATGCCGACGGAGATCGTCACCGCCGTGCAGGAGGGGATCGCGATCAAGCTCGTGATCCTGCAGAACCACGGGTACGCCTCGATCGGCGGCCTCTCCGAGTCCGTGGGCGGCGAGCGGTACGGCACCGCCTACCGCTACCGCTCCGAGGACGGCACATACACGGGGGCGCCGCTGCCCGTCGACCTCGCCGCCAACGCGGCCAGCCTGGGCATGCGTGTCCTACGCGCGAAGACGGTGCGTGACCTGCGCGCCGCCCTCGCCGAGACACGCGCCGCCGACACTCCCACATGTGTCTACGTGGAGACCGAAACGGCAGACACTGTGTCGGGCGCGCCCCCGGCCCAGGCCTGGTGGGATGTACCTGTGGCCGAGACCGCGACCCGTTCGTCGGCGGTCAAGGCACGCGAGGAGTACGACCGGCACGTCTCAACCCGACGCCGCCATCTGTGAGGGAGTTTTCGGCATGACGAAGATCGTCAACCACTGGATCGGCGGGAAGACCGTCGAGGGCGCGTCGGGTACGTACGGGCCGGTCACCGACCCGGCGACCGGCGCGGTGACCACGAAGGTCGCCTTCGCGAGCGTCGACGAGGTGGACGCCGCGGTCGCCGCGGCGAAGGACGCGTACGCGACGTGGGGCACCTCGTCGCTGGCCAAGCGGACCACGATCCTCTTCAAGTTCCGCGCGCTGCTCGACGCGAACCGTGACGCGATCGCCGAGCTGATCACCGCCGAGCACGGCAAGGTGCACTCGGACGCGCTCGGCGAGGTCGCCCGCGGTCTGGAGATCGTCGACCTGGCGTGCGGCATCACCGTGCAGCTGAAGGGCGAGCTGTCGACCGAGGTGGCCTCCCGGGTCGACGTGTCCTCGATCCGCCAGTCGCTCGGCGTCGTCGCGGGCATCACGCCGTTCAACTTCCCGGCCATGGTGCCGATGTGGATGTTCCCGATCGCCATCGCGTGCGGCAACACCTTCGTGCTGAAGCCCTCCGAGAAGGACCCCTCGGCCGCCATGAAGGTCGCCGAGCTGCTCGCGGAGGCCGGTCTGCCCGACGGCGTCTTCAACGTCGTGCACGGGGACAAGGTCGCCGTCGACCGCCTCCTGGAGCACCCGGACGTCAAGGCGGTCTCCTTCGTCGGCTCGACCCCGATCGCCCGCTACATCCACACCACGGCCGCCGCGAACCACAAACGCGTACAGGCGCTCGGCGGCGCCAAGAACCACATGCTGGTCCTCCCGGACGCCGACCTGGACGCGGCCGCCGACGCCGCCGTGTCCGCCGCGTACGGCTCGGCCGGCGAGCGCTGCATGGCGATCTCCGCCGTCGTCGCCGTCGGCTCGATCGGCGACGAGCTCGTCGCGAAGATCAAGGAGCGCGCCGAGAAGATCAAGATCGGTCCCGGCAACGACCCGGCCTCCGAGATGGGCCCGCTGATCACCGCCGCCCACCGCGACAAGGTCGCCTCGTACGTGACGGGCGCCGCGGCGCAGGGCTCCGAGGTCGTCCTCGACGGCACCGGCTACACGGTCGAGGGTCACGAGGACGGCCACTGGATCGGCCTCTCGCTCCTGGACCGCGTGCCGGTCACCTCGGACGCCTACCAGGACGAGATCTTCGGCCCGGTGCTGTGCGTGCTGCGCGTCGAGACGTACGAGGAGGGTGTCGCCCTCATCAACAACTCGCCGTTCGGCAACGGCACCGCGATCTTCACCCGCGACGGCGGCGCCGCCCGCCGCTTCCAGCTGGAGATCGAGGCGGGCATGGTTGGCGTGAACGTGCCGATCCCGGTCCCCGTCGGCTACCACTCCTTCGGCGGCTGGAAGGACTCGTTGTTCGGCGACCACCACATCTACGGCAACGACGGCACGCACTTCTACACCCGCGGCAAGGTCGTCACCACCCGCTGGCCCGACCCGTCCGAGGCCCCGACGGGCGTCGACCTGGGCTTCCCGCGCAACCACTGAGCGTCACCCGCCGGGCCCGAGCGGCCGTCCGCCATGCGGACGGCCGCTTTTTTTGCGCCCGCCCGCTGCGGTTCCCGTAGGGACGGAAGGAACCGCTCGGACTGACCAGTTGCGCTCTGTACGACAGTCGAGGGGCGTGTCGTCAACGGATTCCGTAGGTAAACACCCATTGACGTGACGGTTTTCGTCGAGGTTCTATTCGGCAACCGGGAGCGGACAGATGACGTACGACACGAGCCGCCGGAGGCGATAACGCTCCCGCCCGAATCTCCTGACGCACGAGTCGATCGGAACCGCTTCATGACGGACACGCTCCGCCCTGTCGAGACCGCCGCCCCGCAGGCCGCCCCCGCGGCCACCGGGAATCCCCAGAAGCTCAAGCGCTCCATAGGCATCGTCGGCGGCACCCTCCTCACGCTCTCGTGCGTGACCCCCGCCTCCACGCTCTTCGTGGTCGTCCCCGACCTCTTCGGCTCGCTCGGCACCGCGACGGCCCTCACCATCGCGATCGGCTCGCTGCTCTGTATCGCCGTGGCGTTCTGCTACTCGGAGCTGGGCACCCTCATCCCCAGCGCGGGCGGCGAGTACGCCATGGTCTCCACGCTGGCCGGACGGCTCGCGGGCTGGCTGGTCTTCGTGCTCTCCCTGCTGGTCGTCATGATCGTGCCGCCGGTGATCGCCATGGGCACCGCCGACTACCTGGCACCGATCGTGCACCTCAACGCGTCCATGGCAGGCGCCGGCGTGATGATCCTCGCCACCCTCGCCGGACTGCTCGACCTGCGCGCCAACGCCTGGATCACCGGTGTCTTCCTGGTCCTCGAAGTCATCGCCGCCGCCGTCGTCGCGGTCCTGGGCTTCGCCCACAGCCAGCGTGGGGCAGGCAGCCTGGTCTCCATGCAGGTCGCGGGTTCCGGGGGCCACACGGACACCGTCACGGCCATGCTGATCGTCTCCGGCCTCGCCATCGCCCTCTTCGTCACCCAGGGCTTCTCGACCGCCGTCTACCTCTCCGAGGAGCTGGAGAACCCGCGCCGCAACGTCGCCCGTACGGTGCTGGCCACCCTCGCCATCTCCTCCGTGATCATCCTGGTCCCGGTCGTCGCGATCACCATGGGCGCCTCCGACCTTTCGACCCTGACCGGCGGCGACATCAGCGCCATGGTCACCGCCTGGTCGAACTCCGCCGTCGGCACCTTCGTCAGCCTCTGCGTGGCCCTCGCGATCATCAACGCGGGCATCGTCATGGTCATCCAGAACTCCCGCGTCCTGTTCGCCTCGGCCCGCGACAAGGCCTGGCCCGAGCCCGTCAACCAGGGCCTGTCCCGCCTCGGCCGCTTCGGCTCCCCCTGGGTCGCCACCCTCCTGGTCGGCGTCCCCGGCGCCGCCCTCTGCTTCGTCAACCTGGACACCCTGTACGGCGTCACGGGCGTCTCGGTGACGGCGATGTACCTGCTCGTCGCAGTGGCCGCGCTGCTCGCCCGGCGCGGGCACCACCGCCACACGCCCGCCTGGCGCATGCCGCTGTGGCCCACCGTGCCGGTGCTGCTGATCGCCGTCCTCGCGTACATCCTGAGTCAGCAGGAGACGACGTACCTTCTGTGGACCGGCGGCATCACCGCCGTGGCCACCCTGTACTGGGCCTTCTACCTGCGCCCGCGCCGCGACACCCGCTGGCTGGTGTCGATCCCGGAGGACGCGCAGGCGTAGGTCCTCGGGACTACCCGAAGTCCCACGTCACCACCGTGCACGTCCCGTCGTCCTTGCCACCCGCGCTGCGGTAGGTGGCGAGGGCGACGTCGTTCCCGGTGTCGACGCCGACCCACATCCCGTAGCAGCCGTGCTCGCGGGCGAGGGCGGCGAGCGTACGGATCAGGGCCCGGCCGGTGCCGCGCCGCCGGAACGGTTCGGCGACCGCCAGCTCGTAGAGGAACATCTCCGTGCCCTTGTCGGGGTGGACCGTCTCGACACCGCTGACGAAGCCGACGGGAGCGTCCTGCTCGTAGGCGAGGAAGAGATGGTGCCCGGCGGTGGTCAGGAAACGCCCGGCCCACTCGGGGCGCACCGGGTTGTCGAAGAGGTGCTCGGCGGCGGACAGTTCGTCGACGGTGGTGGCGCGGCGAATCTCCATGCGGTGTTCGTACCACGGCCGCGGTATGCGGGGAGAGTCCCGTACTCCCGCAGGAGGGCGAGGGGTTCAGACCGGTGGCTGCATCGGTTGTCGGCGGCGGCCCGTACCGTTGACACATGGATCTTCGACTGCCCCGACTGCGCGGGCCCGCACTGCGGGGGCCGCGGCGCTGGATCGCCGCCGCGGCCGCCGTCGTCGTGCTCGCCGGCGTGGGCACGTGGACGGCCGTCGCCTCGGACGACGCCCCGCCCGTGCACCGCGCCGACCGTGTGATGGCCCTGGGCGACGGGGTGCGGATCGACACGTCGTACTTCACCGAGGGCTCCGGCCGCCGCCCCGCCGTGCTCCTCGGGCACGGCTTCGGCGGCAGCAAGGACGACGTGAAGGGCGAGGCGGAGAAACTCGCCCGCGACGGGTACGCGGTGCTGACCTGGTCGGCCCGCGGCTTCGGCAGGTCCACCGGGAAGATCGGGCTGAACGACCCGAAGGGCGAGGTCGCCGACGTCTCGAAGCTGATCGACTGGCTGGCGAAGCGCCCGGAGGTCCGCCTCGACAAGGCCGGCGACCCGCGCGTGGGCGTCACCGGCGCCTCGTACGGCGGGGCGATCTCCCTGCTGGCCGCCGGGTACGACAAGCGGGTCGACGCGATCGCCCCCTCGATCACGTACTGGAACCTGTCGGAGGCCCTGTTCCCGAGCGGCGTCTTCAAGAAGCTCTGGGCCGGGATCTTCATCAACTCCGGCGGCGGCTGCGACCGGTTCGAGGACCGGCTGTGCGCCATGTACAACCGGGTCGCCGAGTCCGGGAAGCCCGACGCGGCGGCCGAGAAACTCCTTGAGGAGCGCAGCCCCTCCGCCGTCGCCGGCCGCATCAAGGTGCCCACACTGATCGTGCAGGGCCAGTCCGACTCCCTCTTCCCGCTCGGCCAGGCCGACGCCATGGCCAAGGCGATCAGCGCCAACGGCGCACCCGTGGACGTCGACTGGATCTCCGGCGGGCACGACGGCGGTGACCGGGAGGCGGACCGCGTCCAGGCCCGCGTCGGCTCCTGGTTCGACCGCTACCTGAAGGACGAGCCGAACGTCGACACCGGCCCCGCCTTCCGCGTCACCCGCACCGGCGGCATCGACTCCACCGACGGCGCCGCCCGGCTGCGGGGCGCGAGCGGCGACGCCTACCCCGGACTGTCGAGCGGAGAGCAGGCGGTCGCGCTGAGCGGCGGCGAGCAGAGTTTCGACAACCCGGCCGGGGCGAGCCCGCCCGCGATCTCCGCGCTGCCGGGCCTCGGCGGCACCGGCGGCCTCTCCCAGCTCTCGGCGCTCGGCGTGGGCGTCTCCCTGGACTTCCCGGGTCAGTTCGCGAAGTTCGACTCGGCGACGCTGACGCGCGACCTGCGCATCACCGGCTCGCCCACGGCGACGGTGCACGTGAAGTCGACCACCGACGACGCGGTCCTCTTCGGGAAGGTGTACGACGTCGGCCCCGGCGGCACCCAGCAGGTGCTGCCCTCCCAACTGGTCGCCCCGCTCCGCGTCGAGAACGCGAAGGCCGGCAAGGACGTCACGTTCACCCTCCCCGCCGTCGACCACGAGGTGCGGAAGGGCCACCGGCTCCGCCTGGTCCTCGCCTCCACCGACCTCGGCTACGCCTCACCGGCGGCCCCGGCGACGTACACCGTCACCCTCAAGGGCGACCTGCACGTCCCGACCGCCCCCGGCGTGACGACCGCCGCCGCCCCGCTGCCCGCCTGGGTCTGGTGGCTGCCGCTGGCCGGAGCCGTCCTCGCCCTGGCGCTCCTGCTGACGGGCCGCCGCCGTACGACGACCCCGGCGCCCGATCCCGGACTGGCCGAAGTCCCGCTGCAGATAACCGACCTGAGCAAGCGGTACGCGAAGTCGGCGGACCGGTACGCGGTGCGTGAGCTCGCGTTCCGCGTGGAGAAGGGCCAGGTCCTGGGTCTGCTGGGCCCCAACGGCGCGGGCAAGACCACGACACTGCGCATGCTGATGGGCCTGATCAAGCCGGACGGCGGCGAGATCCGCGTCTTCGGCCACGCGATCCGCCCCGGCGCACCCGTACTGTCCAGGGTCGGCGCCTTCGTGGAGGGCGCGGGCTTCCTCCCGCACCTGACCGGGCGCGAGAACCTGGAGCTGTACTGGCAGGCCACCGGCCGCCCGCCCGAGGACGCCCACCTGGAGGAGGCCCTGGAGATCGCGGGCCTCGGCGACGCACTGGCCCGAGCGGTGCGCACGTACTCCCAGGGCATGCGCCAGCGCCTGGCCATCGCCCAGGCGATGCTGGGCCTGCCGGACCTGCTGATCCTCGACGAGCCGACCAACGGCCTCGACCCGCCGCAGATCCGCGAGATGCGCGAGGTGATGATCCGTTACGCGGCGGTCGGCCGCACGGTCATCGTCTCCAGCCACCTCCTCGCCGAGGTCGAGCAGTCCTGCACGCACCTGGTGGTCATGGACCGCGGCCGCCTCGTCCAGGCGGGCCCCGTCGCCGAGATCATCGGCTCCGGCGACACCCTGCTCGTCGGCACCGCACTGCCCGTCGAGGAGGTGGTGGCCGACAAGGTCGGCGCCCTGCCGGGCGTGGCCTCGGCCGCCCTCGCGGACGGCGGCATCCTGGTCCGTCTCGACCCCGGCGGAAGCGCACAGCGCCTGGTCGTGGAGCTCGTCCGGCTCGAAGTGCCGGTGGAGTCGGTCGGCCCCCACCGCCGCCTCGAAGACGCCTTCCTCACCCTGATCGGAGGCTCCGCATGAGCACGCTCGCCGAGCACACCGAAGTGGCCTCCGGCTACCGGGCGCGGCGCACACTGCCGCTGCGCGTCGAACTCGTACGGCAGTTGAAGCGCCGCCGCACCCTCGTCATGGGCGCCGTCCTCGCTGTGCTGCCCTTCGTGCTGGTCATCGCGTTCGCGGTGGGCGGCGAACCGGGCGCGCGCAACGGCCAGGTGACGCTGATGGACACGGCCACCGCGTCCGGCGCGAACTTCGCCGCGGTGAACCTGTTCGTCTCCGCGGGCTTCCTCCTGGTGATCCCCGTCGCGCTGTTCTGCGGGGACACGATCGCCTCCGAGGCGAGCTGGTCCTCACTGCGCTATCTGCTGGCCGCCCCCGTACCGAGGGCGCGTCTGCTGTGGTCCAAGCTGACCGTCGCGCTCGGCCTCAGCCTCGCCGCGATGGTGCTGCTGCCGGTCGTCGCGCTGGTGGTCGGCACGGCGGCCTACGGCTGGGGGCCGCTGGAGATCCCCACCGGCGGCGCGCTCTCCGCGGGCACCGCCGCCCAGCGCCTGCTGGTGGTGGTGGCGTACGTCTTCGTGTCCCAACTGGTCACCGCGGGGCTCGCGTTCTGGCTGTCGACCAAGACCGACGCGCCGCTCGGTGCGGTGGGCGGAGCGGTCGGGCTGACGATCGTGGGAAACGTCCTGGACGCCGTGACCGCGCTCGGCGACTGGCGCGACTTCCTGCCCGCGCACTGGCAGTTCGCCTGGGCCGACGCCGTCCAGCCCACTCCGGAGTGGGGAGGCATGATCCAGGGCACCGCGATTTCGATAACGTACGCGCTCGTGCTGTTCGCCCTGGCCTTCCGCGGTTTCCGGCACAAGGACATCGTGTCGTAGGTCTCCGGAGGATCACCTACCGGTATCGGCGGCCCTTCACCGTGGCCGCTTCGAGATCCATCCGCAACACCCCGTACCGCACATCCGGGCCCCCTCGGACGTCACAGTCACAGATGTCGAACCCCAGACATCACTGGACACCGGCTGACAGGTGACTCACCGAGGGGGCACGGATGGGGACGGATCACATACGGCGACTGCGGGGCGCGCTGCTCGCGCTCACCGTCACGGGCGGCCTGCTGCTCACCGGCTGCGGCGCGGGCGACCACGACGGCACGTCGAACGGCGCGAGCAGGACCGGCGGCTCGACCGGTGGGCTGCCCGCCCCCGCCCAGCCCACGGGTGCCGGCCAGGGCGAGCGGAACAGCGACCACGACGGCGAGCAGAAGGGGGACGAGAACCGGGACATCGCCCCGTCCGCGTCCCCCGACTACCTCTCCACCTTCGCCCTCGACGTGGACACCGCCTCCTACGGCTACGCCCGCCGCACCCTCGCCGACGGCCGGATGCCCGACCCGTCGACCATCCGGCCCGAGGAGTTCGTCAACAGCTTCCGGCAGGACTACGAGCGCCCGGACGGCAACGGCTTCTCGGTCACGGTCGACGGCGCCCGAACGGACGACGAGGGCTGGTCGCTCGTCCGGGTCGGCCTCGCGACCCGAGCGGCCGCGGGCGACCGCGAACGCCCGCCCGCCGCTCTCACCTTCGTCATCGACATCTCCGGTTCCATGGACGAACCGGGCCGCCTCGACCTGGCCAAGGACTCCCTCGACGTGATGACGGACCGGCTGCGCGACGACGACTCGGTCGCCCTGGTCACCTTCAGCGACGAGGCCGAGACCGTCCTGCCGATGACCCGCCTCGGCGGTCACCGCGGCCGCGTCCACGACGCCGTCGACAGCCTGGAGTCCCGCTCGTCGACCAACCTCGGCGCGGGCGTGAGCACCGGGTACGACACCGCCGTCGAGGGTCTGCGCAAGGGGGCCACCAACCGGGTCGTCCTGATCTCGGACGCGCTCGCCAACACCGGCGACACCGACGCGGACTCGATCCTCGAACGCATCTCGGGCGCCCGTCGTGAGCACGGCATCACCCTGTTCGGCGTCGGCGTCGGCAGCGACTACGGCGACGCGCTCATGGAGCGCCTCGCCGACAAGGGCGACGGCCACACGGCGTACGTCGCGACGAAGGACGAGGCCCGCACGGTCTTCTGCGACCAGCTCCCGCAGAACATCGACCTGACGGCCCGCGACGCCAAGGCGCAGGTCGCCTTCGACCCGGAGACGGTCAGGGAGTTCCGGCTCATCGGCTACGACAACCGCAAGGTCGCCGACGAGGACTTCCGCAACGACCGCGTCGACGGCGGCGAGGTCGGCCCCGGCCACACGGTCACCGCGCTGTACGCGGTCCGCACCAGGCCGGGCTCCTCCGGTCACCTGGCCACCGCGAGCGTCCGCTGGCTGGACCCCGACACCCGCGCCCCGCACGAGAAGTCGGGCCGGCTGGAGACCGGCGCCCTCGGCGACGACGTGTGGTCCGCGCCCGCCCGCTTCCAAGTGGCCGCCGTGGCCGGGTACTTCGCCGACGCCCTCCGCTCGGGCGACGAGCGCTGGACACAGCTCCCGGACCGCCCCTCCCTCTCCCGACTCGCCGACCACGCCGACACGCTGGCCGGTACGACGGAGGACAAAGCGGTGCGCGAGCTGGCGGACGCCGTCGAAACGGCCGCCCGGTCCAGGGACTGAGGGCCGAACACCCGCGGCCCCGGGACCAGTTCGCGCAGGCCCCATTGACCCCACCCTACGCGCGAGTAAGTTGACGCCCCGGCACCTGCACGCGCCGACACGTCAGCACGCGGACACTTTGAGTCAGCACCGGGAGTCGTCATGGGCGTACACAAGGATCTGCGACGGGCACGGCGGCGCGCCGACCTGGCGGCCCGCGGCAGCACCGAACTGATCAGGGACGACACCGGCACGGTCCGCGAGGCGCGCACCGCCCCCCTGGTGCCGAAGGCCACCACCGGCAGCATCGCCGACCTCCCCTTCACCAACGCGGCCGAGGCCCCGGACACCGTCGTCCTGCGCCGCAACGAGAACGGCGCCTGGCGCCCGGTGACCGCGGTGGACTTCGCCCGCGAAGTCACCGCCGCGGCCAAGGGGTTGATGGCCGCCGGCCTCGAACCGGGCGGCCGGGTCGCCGTGATGTCCCGCACGCGCTACGAGTGGACGGTTCTCGACCTCGCGATCTGGGCGGCCGGCGGCCAGAGCGTCCCCGTCTACGCCACCTCGTCCGCCCAGCAGGTGGAGTGGATCGTCCGGGACTCCGGCGCCCGCCTCGTCATCGCCGAGACCGCCGAGAACGCGGACACCGTCAAGGCCGGCACGGCCGGCCACCCCGAACCCCCGAGCCTGTACGTCCTGGACGCCGGCGCCCTGCCCGAACTCACCGCCCTGGGCCGGGACCTCCCCGACGAGGAGGTCACCAAGCGCCGTACGGCCCTGACCCCCGACACCATCGCCACGATCTGCTACACCTCCGGCACCACCGGCCGGCCCAAGGGCTGCGTCCTCACCCACGCCAACCTGCACGCCCAGGCCGCCAACACGGTCGAGCTGCTCCACCCCCTCCTCATGGAGGTCACCGACCAGCCCGCCTCGACCCTCCTGTTCCTCCCGCTCGCCCACATCATGGGCCGCAGCCTGCAGATCGCCTGTCTGATGGCCCGCATCGAGCTGGGCCACTGCCCGAGCCTCAAACCCGACGAACTCCGGCCCGCCCTGCGGGAGTTCCGCCCCACCTTCCTCATCGGGGTGCCGTACCTCTTCGAGAAGATCCACGCCGCCGGCCGCGCCACCGCCGAGAGGATGGGCCGCGCCGCCTCCTTCGACCGCGCGCACCGCATCGGCGTCCGCTTCGGCGCGGCGTACCTCGACCGGGTTCTCGGCCGCGGCAGGGGACCGGGACCTCGGCTGTACGCGGCCTGGGCGCTGTACGACCTGCTGGTCTACCGCCGCATCCGCAAGGAGCTCGGCGGCCGCACGCGCTACGCCATCAGCGGCGGCTCCCCGCTCGACCGCGACCTCAACCTCTTCTTCGCCGCCGCCGGAATCATCGTCTACGAGGGCTACGGCCTGACGGAGACCACCGCGGCGGCCACCGTCATCCCGCCCCTCGACCCCCGCCCCGGCACGGTCGGCCTGCCCGTCCCCGGCACCGCGGTCCGCATCGCCGACGACGGCGAGGTCCTCGTCAAGGGCGGCATCGTCTTCGGCGCGTACTGGAACAACGCGGCCGCGACCGATGCCGTGCTGAAGGACGAGTGGTTCGCCACCGGCGACCTCGGCGCCCTCGACGAGGACGGCTACCTCACCATCACCGGCCGCAAGAAGGACATCATCGTCACCTCCGGAGGCAAGAACGTCTCACCCGCCGTCCTGGAGGACCGGCTGCGCGGCCGCGCCCCCGTCGGCCAGTGCCTCGTCGTCGGCGACAACCGCCCGTTCGTCGCCGCCCTGATCAGCCTGGACCCCGAGACCGTCGCCCACTGGCTCGCCGTACGGAAACTTCCCGCGGACACCCCGCTGTCCGCACTCGCCGAGGACCCGGCGATGTGCGCCGACGTCCAGCGGGCCGTCGACCACGCGAACGAGGCGGTCTCGCGCGCCGAGTCGATCCGCGCCTTCCGGCTGGTGCCGGGCGAGTTCACCGAGGACAACGGCCTGCTCACCCCGTCCCTCAAGGTCAAGCGGCACGCGGTGACGGCGGCGTACGCGGAGGAGATCGAGGCGCTCTACAGGACCTGAGAGGCGACCCGGGTCCGGACATGGCGACAGCGGGCCGCTCCGAGGAGCGGCCCGCTGTGCGGGGTGCCGAGAGGGTCAGCTGTCCTTGGCGCCGTTGCCCGACAGGACCGGGATGTTGTCCAGGATGTGCGAGAGCGGCTCGTCGCCCTTGGCCTGGGTGGAGTTCTCGGTGCACTGCTGATTCTGCGGGGCCGAGAGGATCGGCACGTCCTGCAGGACGGTGATCGGAACCAGGCCGACGACCGAACCGACGTTGAGCTTGGCCGGCAGGCCGACACAGGGCTTGTTCAGGGTGCCCTGGACGAGCGAGAGCTGGGGGCTCATGTCGCCGTGCGTGGCCTGGTTGCCGTACTTCTGAACGGCGCCGTTGCCGTTCGTGGTGGTGACACCGTCATCGTTGCCGATGGCCATCGCCTGGGGCGCGGCGGCACCGGCGATACCGGCGACGGAGGCGGCAACGGCCGCGGTCGCCCACAGCTTCTTCATGTTCGTTCCCTTCGGAGAGCGGACTCCGTTGCGGAGCCGCACAGTGATCAACAACGTGGTGAGTGGCGTGGATGCGGGGTGTGCCCCGATCGGCCCACAGGGTTACTCCGGGACCGGAGTGATGACGCGTCACCGACGACGCGTCGTCGACAGCGACAGCGGGCCACCGGAGGACCGGCGGCCCGCTGCACGTGCTGCCGAGGAGATCAGCTGTTCTTGGCGCCGTTGCCGGAGAGCACCGGGATGTTGTCCAGGATGTGCGAGAGCGGCTCGTCGCCCTTGGCCTGGGTGGAGTTCTCGACACACTGCTGGTTCTGCGGGGCCGAGAGGATCGGCACGTCCTGGGCGACGGTGATCGGAACCAGGCCGACGACCGAGCCGATGTTGCCCTTGACCGGCAGACCGATGCAGGGCTTGTTCAGCGAGCCCTGGATGAGCGCCATCTGCGGGCTCATCTTTCCGTACGTGGCCTGGTTGCCGTAGACCTGCTCGGACCCGTTGCCGTTCGTGGTGGTGACGCCACCGTCGTTGCCGATCGCCAGCGCCTGGGGCGCGGCGGCAGCCGAGGCTCCGACGACGGAAGCGGCGACAGCCGCAGCAGCCATAACCTTCTTGATCACTTGCATGGTCCCTTCTGGAGTAACCCCGTCCACCGGAGCGCTCTGGACAACTCCGTCAGGGCCCGGTGGTTGCTCTCATTCACTCCAATGGCCCCATTGAAGGGTCCGTTGAGTGGCGTACGCGCGCGAGATTCTCCCGTGAATCCGGATACGTCGAACGAGCCGTCCGGGTGACATCGCGCAACCATTTCCGCGGGCTCCGGTTGAGGGGGAGCAGGAACATGGGTCTCCAGCCAGGAAAGGACCGGAGAAAATGCTCAAGAAGTCAATGGCCGCTGTGGCGGTCGCGGCTTCCGTCGTCGGTGTCTCGGCGGCCGCCGCGCCCCAGGCGCTGGCGATCGGCAACGACAACGGCGTCACCACCACCAACGGCAACGGCGCCGTGCAGTCGTACGGCAACGCCAAGACCGAGGGCCTCATGAGCCCCCAGCTCTCGCTCGCCCAGGGTTCGCTCAACAAGCTCTGCGTCGGCCTTCCGGCCAAGGTCAACGTGGGTTCGGTCGTGGGCATTCTGGTGCCGGTCACCGTGCTGCAGGACGTCCCGGTCCTGTCGGCCCCGCAGAACCAGCAGTGCGCGGAGAACTCCACCCAGGCCAAGGGCGACGAGCCGCTCTCGCACATCCTGGACAACATCCCGGTGCTCTCCGGCAACGGCGCCAAGGGCAGCTGACCTTTCGCCGGCTGATCTCCCGCCAGTTGATCTGCCGTCACGAAGGGGCTCGGGCCGCCCGTCGCGCATGCGCGCGGGCCGCTCGGGCCCTTTCGTGATTTCCCCCTTGCTCCCCTCCGTTGTGCGACGCTTTTAGAGAAGCGTTTCTGCGCGCGTGAGGCTCCCCTGGTGTATTTGTGCAGGGCGATTCGAGTGAATTCCCAAGCGACTCACGTTCTTTAGTTTCCTCCGAGGTCTATCCCTCGTTTACAGGCTGCAGGTCATGGTGCGAGCCGTTCATGCTGTGCTCGCTCGGTTTCGGCCGTCAAAGGGGCATGACCGCAGAGAAGGGAAAGTACGTGAAGCACAAGAAGAGCGCTGCTCTCGTCGCCGGCGCGATCATGGCCCTGGGCATGGCCGCCCCGGCCTTCGCGGACGCGGACGCCCACGGTGCCGCGGTCGGTTCCCCCGGTGTCCTCTCGGGCAACGTGATCCAGGTTCCCGTGCACGTGCCCGTCAACGTGTGCGGCAACTCGGTCAACGTCATCGCGCTGCTGAACCCCGCGTTCGGCAACACCTGCGTCAACGACTGACGCAGCGTCACACCAGCCGTCTCGGCTGAGTCAAAAGCCGGCCTTGGAACGCACTTTCGGTTCCAAGGCCGGCTTTTCCAACTTCTTCAAGTAGGAAGACAACGAGATTGCGACAGACCCTGAGCAAGGGAATGGTCGTGGCCGCGGCCGCGACGAGCATCCTCTCTCTGTACGCCACCCCCGCCCTCGCCGACTCGCACGCGGTCGCCGGCGCCTCGGACTCGCCCGGCGTCGCGTCGGGCAACAACGTCGAGGTCCCGGTGAGTGTGCCGGTGAACGCGTGCGGCAACTCCGTCGACGTGGCCGCCGCGCTCAACCCGGCCTTCGGGAACTCCTGCGCCCACGAGTCCGACCGGCACGGGTCGCACGGTGCGCCGCACCACTCCTCCCACCACGAGAGCTCGCCGGGCTACGGCTCCGACGACTCCGACGACTGGGGCGGGTACGGCTCCGGCTACGGCTCGGACCATGGGTCGGGTTACGGCTCGGACTACGGCTCGGACTACGGGTCGGGTTACGGTTCCGGGTACGGCGGCTCGCCGGGCCATGGCGGTTCCGGCTCCTCGGCGCACGGTGAGACGCACGGTTCGCCCGGCGTCGGGTCGGGAGACAACGCCCAGGCGCCGGTGGACGTCCCGGTCAACGCGTGCGGCAACACAGCGGACGTGATCAGCGCCCTCAACCCCGTGTTCGGCAACGAGTGCGCGGGCGAGAAGCCGCATGGCGGTCACGGGGCCCACGGCGGCCAGGGGGGCCATGGAGGTCACGGCGGTCACGGGACCCACGGCGGCCATGGTGGTCACGGGACCCACGGCGGCCATGGTGGTCACGGGGGCACGCACGGAGGCCCCGGAGGATCGCACGGAGGTTACGGGGACACCCCGGGAGGCTACGGGGACACACCCCCGACGACGCCTCCGGGCACGCCGCCCGGGTCACCTCCGGGCCCTCCCGGCACCCCGCCCGGTACTCCGCCAGGTACGCCTCCCGGTACACCCCCGGGCACCCCGCCAGGGACACCTCCCGGCACCCCGCCGGGCACCCCTCCCGGTACGCCCCCCACGCTGCCCCACACCGGCAGCGAAGGCATGCTGGCGACCTCGGCCGCCAGCGCCGCCCTGCTCGCGGGCGGCACGCTGCTGTACCGACGGGGCCGAGCCGCGTCCCGTAATTAGTGCAGCAAGCAGTGCCGTGAGCAGTGACGAAGCAGTTCCGTAAGCAGAGGCACCGCTCCGGGTGCCGGACGCCAGCGTCCGGCACCCAAGCCCTCGTCAGCGGCGCGCCGTGTCCAGCGCCGCGCGATCGCGCCCCTTCCCGTCCCCGGGCGCCGGAATCCGCCCGCTCGCCGGGCTCGCGTGCAGCCGTCGTCGTACGCCCCGCACGAGCGTTCCCGCCGTGAACGAGGCTCCGTGCACGAAACGCATGGCCGGGCCGAAGCCGGACGCCGTCACCAGGCCCGCCATGAACAGCCCGGGCCACGAGGACTCGAACCCCCGGCCCACCCGCGGCGAACCGTCGGCCTCCGCCACGAGCCCCCTGCGCAGTTCCTCGGCGAGCAGCCCGAGCCGTTCGCAGCTCGGCCTGAACCCCGTGGCCGCGATGACGTGTTCGGTCTCCAGCGACGTCAGTCCGCCGCCCCGGTTCACCGCCTCCAGCCGTACGCCGCCGCCCGAGGCGTAGGCCGCCGCGATCTCGTGTCCGAGCAGCACCTCGACGGACGGTTCCACCCGGTCGCGCACCCACCAGGCGCCCGCCGGGCCGAGGGCGGTGGCCGCGATCCGGGTGCGGGTGGGTTCGGGGAGGCGGTGGAAGAGGCCGGGGCGCTCGGCGTAGAACCAGTTGCGCCAGCCGCAGCCCAGACCGCTGTGCGGGGCGCGGGCCGACTGCCACCAGGGGCGTTCCCAGGCCGGTGGCAGGTCGTTCCAGTTCAGCTGCCCGGCGCGGGCCAGCACCCGGACGCGGGTGCCCTGTTCGGCGAGGAGTGCCGCCGTCTCCAGCGCGGCCTGGCCGCCGCCGACCACCGTGACGTCCTTGCCCCGGAAGCGGGTGAGGTCGCCGTGGTGGCTGCTGTGCGAGACGTGGGAGGGGCCGAGGTCGCGCAGGGCGGCGGGCACCTCGACGAAGGGCATGACCCCGACGGCCAGCGCGACAGTCCTGGCGCGCAGCACCTCGCCGTCCTCGGTGACCGCCTCGAAGCCCCCGAGGCAGGGCTGAACGCGCGTCACCGTGCGCTCGTCCACCGCCGGTACGGCGTGGCGGGCGAACCACAGCCCGTACGCGGCGAACATCTCGACCGGGATCGGCTCGCCGTGCAGGGCGTCGACGCCCTGCTCCGCGCAGTACACGTCGAGGCGCCGCAGGCGTTCGGGGTCCGAGAGGTTCGACGCCCAGGGCTCCGACTTCAGGAACATGCCGCGGGGCATGTGGTCGCGCCAGGACGCCATGGGGCGCCCCATGACGCGCAGCCTCAGGCCGGCCGCGGCGGCATGGGACGCGATGGACAGGCCGTAGGGGCCGGCTCCCACCACCAGCAGGTCGTACATCAGCAACGGCTCGCTTTCTCGTTGTCGGTCACGGAACTCGGGGGGCCCGCCTGCCGCCCGATCCGCACGCTCGCCGGGGCGGGCGCGGAACGGCGCAGGCGGTCCAGCAGGCGCAGTGCCACATGGCGGCACCACAGCGCCCACATCGCGAGGCCGGGCGCGCGGTCGTCGCGGGCGTACCAGGCCAGTTCGCGCTTGCCGGGGCGGCAGCGCAGCGCGCTGAGCGGGGCGTAGTTCTCCACCACGAAGGCCCGGCCCGGCAAGGGCGCCGGTGGTGGCAGCGGACGGTGGGTCAGGTCGAGGTGCTGGGCGCGTACGACGTCCACGTCGCAGGCGTCGGCGAAGAGCCGGAACTGGGCGCCCGGCCGGGGGTTGAAGTCGAGCAGGTGGTAGCGGCCCGTCGCGCTGTCCCGGCGGAAGTCGAGGTCCAGGATGCCGCGGTAGCCCAGCGCCCCGGTGAGCCGCTCGGCGAGCGCCTGCACCTGCGGGTTGGGGGTCCAGCGGCCGACCGCGGTCAGCCCGGCGGTGCGCGGCCAGGCCCGCTGCTTGCGTCCCGGACCGCCGCCGCGCACCGTCCCGGACCGGTCGGCGTACCCGTGGAAGAACCAGTCGAGGTCGGGCCCCGGCGGCAGGAACGCCTGCAGCAGCAGCCGGCTGCCCGCCTCCGCCGAGCGCAGGTACAGCGCCTGGGCCTCCTGCGCCGAGTTGACGACCACCGTGCTGCGCAGCCCCGATCCGGCCGGCACCAGCCACGGGCGGCTCCATTTCGCGACCACCGGCAGGCCCAGCCGCCATGCGGCCGCGGCCGCCTGCGCCGCGCTCTCGGGCACCAGCGTCACCGGGTGCGGGATGCCGACGTGCTCGCACAGGGCGGCGAGTTGCGCCTTGTCGGCGACGCGTTCGGCGAGGGCGCCGGGCTGCTGCGGCAGCAGGTAACCGGGCATCAGTTCGTCGCGCATTCGGCCCACCGCGACGGCACTGGCGTCGTCCATGGGGATCAGCACGGCGGGTCGGGACACGCGCGCGGCCACCCGGCGCAGCACACCGGCGATTTCCGGTGCGGATGCATTGGGTCGCGGCGGGGGATGCATCTCGGAGACAAATCGGGATCGCCGTACGGGACTTCCCGTGGAATCGGCGACGACATGCACCTCCACGCCCGCTCGGCCGAGTGAGCGTACGGCTCCCAGGGTTCCGTGGTGAAAGGGGTTCCGGTCGATCCGCACAAGCACGGCGGGGACGCGGGTGTCGAGAAACGGCACGGACAATTTCCTTCGGCTCGGTCACCCGTGCGGGTGATCGGAACACTCAAAGGCCGGAGCCTCGGTTGGCGGATTCCGCATTCTTATGACTGAGTGTCAGTAGGTGGAAAAGCGTGACCGGAAACGCGGAGAAGAATCGGTCCGGAGCGGAGAGAGGAGCAGGCATGGCCCCACAGCAGCAACGGCCCCGGTCCCGGCGGCCGGTGTGCGTCGCGGCGGCGGTCGTCGCGACGCTCGTCCTGACGTCGGCGCCGGGATACGCCATGGGCGCCGAGGTGGTGCGCGTCGCCGATCCTCCGGCGCCGACGCCCACGTCGGTGGCACCGCCGGCACCGTCTCCGGCCGCCCCCGTGGTGGCACCGCCGGCGCCGACCGCAACGCCGCCGACCCTGACACCGCCGCTGACCCCGACGCCGACGACCACGCCGCCCGCGCCGAGCACCGAGGAGCCGAAACCGGCCGCCTACGTGCCCGCCTTCGGCGCCTACCTCGACTACGGCGCCCGCGGTGTGGCCCGGATCGCCGAGCTGAGCGACTGGCTGGGCGGCAGCGATCTGCGCGTGGGCCACACGTATCTGCCGGGCGACCGCTGGAGCAATATCGAGGGCGCGCACGGCTTCCTCGACGTCTGGGCGGACTGGCGGCGCGAGCGGGACGACCGGATGCTCGTCCTCAACGTGCCGATGATGGAGCGCAACGAGGAGGGCGTCTCCGACTGGGAGGTCCGCGCGCTGCTGGGCCGGGCGGCGGCCGGTGAGTTCGACCACCACTTCAAGGCGCTCGCCGAGCGGCTCGTCGAGCTGAAGGTGCCGGACACCGTCATCGTGCTCGGCTGGGAAATGAACGGCAACACGTACACCCATCGGTGCGGGCCGGACCCGGAGGCCTGGAAGAAGTACTGGAACAGAATCGTCACCACCATGCGTTCGGTGCCGGGCCAGAAATTCCGGTTCGACTTCGCTCCGAACCGCGGCCTGGACGCCGTTCCCTGGACGCAGTGTTATCCGGGGGATGCCACGGTCGACATCGTCGGCATGGATTCGTACGACCAGCCGAGCGGGCTTTCATTCGACGAACAGGTGAAGGAGCCGTACGGCCTTCAGGCGCAGGTGGACTTCGCCAAATCCCACGGCAAGCCCATTTCCTATCCTGAATGGGGCCTCTTTCGCAACGGAGACAACGAGACGTACATGAAGCGCATGCTCGCGTGGATGGACGAGCAGAAGCCGCTGTACAACACGCTCACCGACTACTGCCCGCACGGCGTCTGGCAGTGCGAGGACAACCCCAGGGCGTCCCAGGTCTACCGCTCGATGCTCTCCGGCCGACTCGACCCCACGCCCGTGCCGACGACACCGGTCCCGACGACGCCGGTGCCCACGACCCCGGTCCCGACCACTCCGGTCCCGACTACGCCGGTGCCCTCGCCCACCACACCGGTGCGGCCGCCCAGTTGTTCGCCCATCGAGCTGGGCGACTGGGTCGAGTACTGGCTCGGCGGGAAGCTGTGCCTGCGGTTCGACTGGTGGTCGCGCAACCGGTGACGGCCGGCTGAGCGCGGTGGCGGCGGGCCGTTCACGGTCCGGCGCCACCGCGTTCCCGTTCCCTCCAACTGCGCAGGAGTTCCTTGCCCCGGTTGCGGGCGACGACATCGCAGACGACCGCCGACATCAGCGGCGCCGTACGCCGCCGGGCCAGCAGCAGCCGCTGGTTGACGACGGGCTCGGGGCGCCAGTGGTGCTTGTACGGCTCGTCGCCGCGCAGCAGGCTCAGCGCGCCACGGCCGCCCGCCTCGGTGTGCCGGGCGCAGGCGTCCAGCAGCATCACCGCGACGTCCGCCTTCCGCTCGCGCAACTGCGGATGGGCACCGTACAGATAGCCGCCCGCCAGACGCCGCGACAGCAGCGTGAGGTCCACGGCCATCACGGTGTCGTCGAGCCGGAACTCGGTGACCACCGCGTCGCCGGAGCGCACCATCGGGCCCACCGAGCGGACCAGGTGCTCGCAGAACCGGTCCTGAAGGTGCTCGGAGGTCACCTTGCGGCCCTGCCACTGCAGTTGGTGCAGTTCCAGCAGCCGCCGCAGCGCCGCGTCCACCTCGTCATGGCCTACGACGCGCTGCTCGACCCCGAGCGCGCTGAGCTTGCGCAGCTTGGCGCGCACCCGCTGGGCCTTGGCCGACGGGAGCCTGCCCACCAGTTCGTCCATGGAGGTGGCGGGCAACTCCAGGCAGAGCGAGTCGCGCACCCGGCGGCGGGGCCCGCGCCAGCGCTCGTAGATCCGCTCCGCCGCCCCGCCGGGCCGCACCTCGCGGAAGTCGATCAGCGCGGTGCGGGCGGCCGCGGCGAGGCCCTCGGCGAGGGTCGTCGCGGCCCGGTCGGCACGCTCGTCGTCCTCGTCGTCGAGGAGTACGTCCGCGTAGTCGGAGATGGCCCCGCCGAGCGGGACGAGCGCGGGCAGCGGGCGGCGTACCCGCATGAGGGGGGCGGCCGCGCGGAGTTCGCCGTCGCTGTCGCGGACGAGCACCAGACGAAGCCGGCCGGGCGCGCCGTAGGAGAGCCACCAGGAGTGCAGCCAGGCGTGGCTCTGGAACGGCGTGGCCGCACCGCACCGGCGGTACAGCCGGCCCCAGGGTGCGGCCAGTTCGGCGAACTCCCGTTCGTCCGTGCAGAGTTCGGCGCGCAGTGTGCCGCTCACAGCTGCCCGTGGACGTCGGCGGCCATCGCCGGGCCCGGCACGGACGCCGCGCGGGCGGACTCCGCTGTGCGACGCGGGCGGACCAGGAGCACCAGTCCGCCGAGCAGCCCGCCCGCACTCGCGCCCACCAGGCCCGTCACGGTCGGCGGCGCCGAGGACGCCTCGGTGGGCTTGACGGCACGGGAGAAGGAGACGAGTTCGACGTGCGTGCTGTCCTGGCTGTCCTGGGCGTGCTGGGTCAGCGCGCGGGAGACGGCGTTGGCCATGTCGGCGGCGACGTCGGGGCGCGAGGAGGTGGCGGAGACGGCGACCATCGGGGCGTCCGGGGAGGTCGCGGTCTGCACGCTGCGCTGAAGCGTCTTCACCGGCACGCCGGCCCAGACCTGCGCGTCCCCGAGCACCGCGAGCTGGGTGGCCACCCGCCCGTACGCCTGGGCGAAGCCGAGCGCCGACGCCGTGTCCGACTTCGTGGTCGGTACGGCGATGACGTAGCTGGTGGCCGTGTACTGCGGGGGCTTCAACACACCGTACGAGCCGCCGAGCAGGCCACCGAGGACGGCGCCGGCGGCGAGCAGGGTCCAGGGCGGCAGGGCCTTCGCGCGGGCGAGGGGTCCTCCTGCCGGTCGGGCCGGACCGTGCTGGCGGGTGGGGTTTTCGGTCATGAGGAACTCACTCCCAGAGCTGACAGAGAAGAGCGGGAGGCCGCGGCCGCGTACACGTCCATGAGCTGTGCGGCGCTGCGGGTGATGCTGTAGTGGCGGGCGGCGTCCGGTACGGCGCGGGAGCCGGGGCCCTCGGCGCGGACCTTCAGGAGGGCGCGGGTGAACGAGTCCGCGCCGCCCTGGACGCGGAGGGTGCGGGGGGCGGCGCTGGGCGGCAGGTCCTCGACCGCCGGGCAGGAGACGTAGAGCACGGGCAGTCCGGCGGCCATCGCCTCCACGACCGCGAGGCCGAAGGCCTCCTCGGCGGAGGGCGAGGCGACGACGTCCATGGCCGTTATCAGCGACGGCAGATCGGCGCCGGGTGAGCCGTCGGCGGGGCGCTCGCCGGTGAACAGCACCCGGTCCGCGACCCCCGCCTCGTGCGCCGTACGCCGCAGGACGCTCTCCTCGGCGCCGCCGCCGACCAGCAACAGCCATACGTCACCGGGCAGTTCGGCCAGTGCGCGGATCAGGGTGTCGAAGCGTTTGCCCGACGTCAGCCGGCCGACGCCGCCGACGACGTATGCGCCCTCCGGCAGCCCGAGCCGCCGCCGGGTGCGCTCGCGCAGCAGCGGGTCGAAGCGGAAGCGGGCCACGTCGATGCCGTTGGGCACGATCTCGATGCGCGGTGCGGGCACGCCCCAGCGGCGCAGCCGGTCGGCGACCGTGGGCGAGACGGCGACGGTCGACCGGCCCAGGCGCTCGCTGGCGAGGTAGAGCGCGCGGACTCCCCTGCTCAGCGCGCGCCCCTCCATCTGTGAGTCGCCGAGCGAGTGCTCGGTGGCGACGACGGCGCGAACTCCCGCGAGGCGGGCGGCGATCCGGCCGTATACGCAGGCCCGGTAGAGGTGCGTGTGCACGAGGTCGTAGTGGCCCGCGCGGATCAGCTTCACCAGACGGGGGAGGGCGGAGAGGTCGCGGTTGCCGGTCATGCCGAGGTCGAAGACGCGGACACCGTCGTCGGCGAGACCGGCGGCGACCGGGCCCGGGTTGGTGAGCGTCACCACGTCGCAGTCGACGGGCAGGTGGCGCAGCAGCAGGCGCAGTTGCTGTTCGGCGCCGCCCACACCGAGGCCGGTGATGATGTGCAGGGCCTTCACGTCAGATCCCCTCGACGGGGCGGCGGCGCAGGCGGTGCAGACGTTGCTTGAGCAGCAGGCGTACGGCGGTGTCGTTCTCGCCGATGTGGACGCGGGGGAGGGCGTGCGGGCCGGTCAGCGCACCGGGGTCGATCGCGCAGGCGTACGTGTATCCGGCGTCCCGTACGGCGTCGACGATCCGCTGGTCGAGGGTGCCGTACGGGTAGCAGAAGCCGTTGATGCGAGCGCCGATCAACTTCGAGAGCACTGCTCTGCTCTCAGCGATCTCGGCGTGCAGAACGGTGTCGTCCGCCTCCGTCAGGTCCACATGCGTCAGCCCGTGCGAGCCGACCTCGATGCCCTCCGTCGCGGCCGCCAGCCGGATGCCCTGCTTGTCGAGAAGCGGCTTGCGCGGACCCAGTGGATCCCAGGCGTTCTCGCCGCCCAGCCTGCCCGGGAGCACGAACAGGGTGGCGCCGCACTCCCAGCGGCGCAGCACCGGAAGGGCCGCCGTCACGAAATCGGCGTACCCGTCGTCGAAGGTCAGACCCACCAGGTCCTGGCCCGCACCGCGGGCGCGCGCCGCGAGCAGCTCGGTCATGCCGACGCCGCGCAGACCCCGGCGGCGCAGCCAGCCCAGCTGCTGGTCGAGGCGGTCGGGCGAGACCGTGATGCGGTAGGGGTCGTCGGAGCAGTCGCCCACGGAGTGGTACATCGCCACCCACGGGAGTGTGCCGGGGCGTCTGTGGGTGTGGGTGGGGCGTGCGGTGCGCGCCGTGGCGCTGTCAGCGGAAACGGACATGCGGCAGCCTTCCTGCGACGGAACGAACGGCGGGTGCGAAGCCCTGGACCCGCAGGGCCCAGGCCAGCAGGGCGAACACGACGGTCACGAGCGTGCCGCCGACGACGAGGCCGAGCACGGGGGAGTCCACGCGGCTCGCGCAGAACGCCCCCACGGCGGCGGCGACCACCGCCGCCCGCACCGGTTTGCCGATCTCGGCGACCACCCGGCGCGTACGGATCGGGATGCTGCGCGGGCCCATGCCGCGCAGCAGGAGCAGGGCGCTGAGCGTGATCCCGGTGGCGTTGGCCGCGGCGATCCCGCACACCCCCCAGGAGCCGACGGTCCACGCGCCGAGCCAGGACGTCACGATGATCCCGGCGGCCATCGCGAACAGCGGGTACCAGGTGGGCCGCCCGCCCGAGAAGTACGAGCGCGCGAGGGCGCCCACCAGGGTGTGGCCCAGCAGCCCGAGCGCGTACACCCGCATGACGGCCGCGGTCGCAGCGGTGTCCTGGGCCGTGAACGCGCCCCGCTGGAACAGCAGTTGGATCATCTGGGGCGCACACGCGACAACCACCGCCGCACCGAGCAGCACCGTGCAGGAGACCAGCGTCAGATCGCGCTCCACGCGGTCGCGGGCGCGCTCGGTGTCGCCCTCGGCGACCGCCTGCGCCACCACCGGGAAGGTGACGGTGCACAGCATCAGCGAGAGCACCATCGGCATCTGGGCGACCTTCTGCGCGTAGTTCAGATGCGAGATGGCCCCGGAGGGGAGGGAGGAGGCGAGGAAACGTTCGACGAGGACCTGGGACTGGCGGGTGAGCGCGAAGAGCAGGACCGTGGCGATGAGCGTGAGGTCCATCGGGCGCTGGTCCGCCGCCTCCACCGGCGCCGTGCTGCCGTCAGGGCGCCTCAACTGCCGCCACAGCGAAGGCACTTGTGCCGCCACCATGAGCGCACCGCCCACCGCGACCCCGAGCGCCGCCGACCGCACGCCCCAGTGGCCGCCGAGGACGAACATCGCCGTGATGATGCCGATGTTGTACGCCACGTAGATCGCCGCGGGCGCCACGAACCGCCGGTGCGCACGCAGCGCCGCGCTGCAGTACCCGGCGAGCCCGAAGCTCAGCACGCAGGTCGCCGTCAACCTGGTGCAGTCCACGGCGAGTTGGGGGTCGGGCAGGCCTGGCGCGAGCGCCTCGACCAGGTACGGTGCCCCGGCGATCAGCAGCGCGGCGAAGGCCAGGAAGGCGAGCGACAGCCGGGGCAGCGTCGTCGCGACGAGGGCGCGCACCGGGTCGCCCGCGGCCCCCCGTGCGCGCCGGGCCACGGCCATGCTGAACGCCGGCACGAGCACGAAGGCGAGACCGTCCTCGATCAGCAGCGTCGCCGCGAACTCCGGCACCGTCCACGCCACCAGGAACGCGTCCGTCTCGGACCCCGCCCCGAAGAGATGCGCCAGCGCCTGGTCACGCCCGAGTCCGAGCAGCGCCCCGGCAATGGAGAGCGCGACGGTGACCAGGGCCGCCTTGGCGAGGAAACGGCTGGAGGGAGGGGTGCTGCCGGCCGGCGTGCTTTTGGCCGCCGGGCCGCCGGATGCCCTGCGGTTGGCCACCGGGCCACCGGGCGTCGAGCGGTCGGGCATCGCCAACGTGCCATGGGTGGTGGGCCCGTTGGCGGTCGGTGGGTCCGCCACCACGGTTCGGGGCGCCGGGCTGTCGGCCGGGGAGCCGCCGGGTGCCGAGCCGGCCGACGCCTGGCCCTCGACGACCGGGCCGCCCGGCACGGCCCGGTCGCCCGGCACCACCGAACCCCCGTCGGCCGTCGCGCCGTAGGCCACGCGAGGTGGCGTCACCGTCATCGGGCCGTGGCCTCCCCGGACGGAGCGGAGCCCGGTGAGGCCACGGAGGCCGGGTCCGCCAGTGCCCACCAGGCCACCAGGCCGAAGCACACGGCGGTCAGCACCGTCGAGGGCCCGCCGATGTCCGCGTACGCGAAGTCGATCAGCTGCCAGACGAGCAGCCCGCAGGCGACGAGCGCACAGTCGAGCCCACCGTGCGCCGCACCCGCGGCCTCCGGCGACGTTCCGGGCCACCTCGGCACCCCCGAAGAGCCGCGGCGCACCCGCATCAGCCCCCGCAGCCCGCACACCAGCAGGACCAGCCAGCTCCCCGCGAGGGCGAGCAGTCCGATCAACCCCTGCTCGCTCAGCACCAGCAGGTACATGTTGTGCGGGGAGAGCAGCGGCTGCTTGCGGTAGGCGGCACCCGCGCCGCCGATGTCGCTGCCGGAGGAGAGGGCCAGTGACGCGTGCCCGTCGCGCTGGTCGGGGAAGGCCTTCAGCCCGACGCCGGTCAGCGGATGGTCGCGCCACATGTCGACGGCCGCGGCCCACATCGTGTACCGGTCGACCACCGACTGGTCGGGCGCGTCCGCGACTTGGCTGATGCTGTCGATCCGCTCCTGGAGCATCGCCGTACCGACACCGAGCCCGCCCACGAGGATCACGGCCGCGGCGGCCACGGCCGCCCCCGCCTTCGCCGCCCGCCGCAACCCCGCCAGCACCAGCTGCGCGCAGCACGCCACGGCCGTGGCGATCCACGCGCCGCGGCTGAACGACAGCGCGAGCGGCGGCAGAAGCAGCAGCGAGCACGTCACCGCGGCGGTCCGCTGCCTCGCCGCGACCGGCCCGAGCGCACCGAGCGCCAGCGCGAGCGCGCACACCAGCCCGAACGCGACGACGGTCGCCATCCCCATGACATCCGTCGGCCCGAACGTGCCCACGGCCCGGATGTCCTCACCCATGTAGGAGGCACCGGTCCCGGTGACGTACTGGTGCACCCCGACCGCCCCCTGCCACAGCGCCAGGGCCACGAACGACCAGGCGAGCAGCCGGAAGTCGCGCCGGTCCCGGATCAGCAGCAGCACGGCGCCCGGCACCAGCACGAAGATCTGGAGGTAGCGGGCGAGGCCGGTGATCCCCGCCCCGGGGCTCGCCGCCCCGACGGCCGCGATCGCGATGCCGACCACGGGCATACCCATGACCACCGCTGCGGTACGGGTCAGGGGGCGCCGCCGCTCCCGTACGAGACGGACCGCGCAGCACACCACCACGAGCCCGGAGACGGCGTCGGCGACGGTCGCGCCGCCCTCGCCGTCCGGAGCGATGGGCAGACCGAGCATGGCGATCACCGCGACGACGGGCAGCACCGGCAGCGCGCGTCGCAGCGCGCCGACCAGGGTGCCCAACGGCGAGGTGAGCGGCAGGACTTGACTCATCGGCTCAGCTCCCCGTCGGACGCACGAGCGCGGCGACCGTGCGCAGCAGGATGCAGATGTCCTGCCACAGCGACCAGTTGTCGATGTATGCGTTGTCGAACCGGCAGCGGTCCTCGATCGAGGTGTCACCGCGCAGCCCCTGGATCTGGGCCAGCCCGGTGATGCCGGTCTGCATCCGGTGGCGGGCCGCGTAACCGGGGTACGTCTGACTGAACTTGCCGACGAAATAAGGCCGTTCGGGGCGCGGCCCGACCAGGCTCATGTCGCCCCACAGCACGTTCCACAGCTGGAGCAGCTCGTCCAGCGACGTACGCCGCAGGAACTGGCAGAAGCGGCTCATCTCCTGCTCGTTGGCCACGCTCCACCGGGTCGCCGCCTCATGCGCGTCGACCGGGCGGTGCGTGCGGAACTTCAGCAGCGTGAAGGGCCGCCCGTCCTTGCCGATCCGCTCCTGCCGGAACACCACACCGGGCCCGTCGCTCAGCCGCAGCACCACCGCGCACAGCAGCAGCACCGGACTGACCATCAGCAGCAGCGTCCCGGAGACGGCCACGTCCAGCAGCCGCTTGGCGAGGCTGCCGCGCGGCTCGGCGACCCCGATCCGGCGGCAGGCGAACCCGGCGAGCTGCCAGCCGCGCCGGTCGTACGAAGGTCTGGTGCCGTACGACGGCGACTCCGGGTCGATCTCCCACAGCACACAGCCCGCCCCCGCCAACGCCCGCAGCAGCGGGGCCCGTTCACCGGGCGGCTGCACGACGAGCACGGCCCGCACGGTGTTCTGGATCAGCGCCCGCTGGACTTCCTCGCCGGTGGTCAGGACCGGCAGTCCCTCACCCCCGGCCGGCTGGTCGGCGACGATGCCCACGGGCCGTACGCCGCACTGCGGATGGCGCAGGAAGGCCGCGGCCACGCGCTGTGCCGTCGGGGCGGGGCCGATCACCAGCGCGGTGTCGGGGCGCAGGGCGAGGGCTCGGCGGCGCCGCCAGTGCACGGTGCCGCGGCCCGCGCAGCTCACCGCGGACTGCAGCACGCAGCCCACGGCGAGGGTGCGGGCGGACAGCACGGCGGCCGGGGCGAGTGCCGCGACGAGTGCCGCGAGGGTGCACCAGGTCACCGCGATCCGCGTGCAGAGCGCGGGCAGTTCGTCCAGCATCGCGGGCACCACCTCGCTGCGGTACAGCGAGGCGTGCGCGTTCAGACAGACCACGCCGAACAGCAGCGCGACGACGAGCGACGGGTGCCGCTGGACCTGCGCGAGCGCGAGGCCGGTGAGCAGCGCGGCGCTCCCGTCCACGGCGAGCAGCGGCAGCCGCGAGGCACGCCGCACGGAGGGCCGCCGGCCGGCGGGGAATCCGAAGCCGTCTGCGGCTGCGCGCGCAGGCATGACCGAGACGGGCGAGAATCCGTACTCCCGGGGCTGTCCGCCCGGGGAGGGAACGGTGCTTTCCGCAGTCACGTGTGGATGGACTCCCTGCACTCGGTGTGTTCCACGCCGGGGGCGCGCCCGGCGCCCCCGGCGTGCTCCACGGACTTCGCGGTCTCGGCATGCCGCCCCCGCCCGGTACGCCGCACGCTTTCGGCGCGCTTCGCGTCGAGCAGCTCGCGGTACACGCCCGCCACCGCGTCCGCCATGTGCCGGACGTCGTGGGTGGCCAGGACGTGACGGCGGCCCTGGTGGCCGAGCGACTCGCGCAGCAGCGGGTCGGACAGCAGGTCCGCGATCGCCCGGGCCAGCGACTCCGGATCCCGTGGCGGCACCAGGCAACGCGGGGCGAGCGCCGTCGGCAGACTCTCCGAGGCGCCGTCCACGTCGGTCATCACCACCGGCCGCCCGCAGGCCATGGCCTCCAGCGGGGCCAGCGCCATGCCCTCCCAACGGGACGGCAGGACCACGAGATCGGCGGCCTGGTACCAGGGAACGGCGTCCTCGGCGGCCCCGGCGAACAGCACCGAACCGGCGGGCGCGAGGGCCCGCAGCAGCGGGGCGTCCGGCCCGTCCCCGACCAGCACCAGCCTGGCCCCGGGCACCCGCCGGACCACTTCGCCCCACGCCTCCAGCAGGACGTCCTGGCCCTTCTGCCGGCACAACCGCCCCACGCAGACGACAAGCGGAGCCGCCGGATCCACACCCGCTCCCGCGAGCAGCGGAATCCCGGCCCGTACGGTGTCCACGGCCGCGGGGTGGAAACGCTCCAGGTCGACCCCGTTGGGGATGACACTCCACCGGGCGGCGACCCCGGCCCGCTGCCCGGTCCCGCGCTCGGCCTCGCTCACGCACACCACCCGGGAGGCCCAACGCGCCCCCCACCGCTCCCACCTCAGCGCGAGCGCGGCCAGGCTCCCGCCGACCGCCTCGAACGACCAGGCGTGCGGCTGGAACACGGTCGGAATGCGCCCGCGCACGGCGAGCCGGGCGGCGAGCCCGGCCTTCGCACTGTGCGCGTGCAGCACGTCCGGCCGCGCCGCGGCGACCACGCGCGCGAGCCGCCGTACCTCCTGAGGCAGCAGTGGTCCGGGCGAACGGGCGGCCGACCAGTGCAGTACGTCGCCGCCGAGCGCCCGGAGCGTGTCCGCGAGGCGGCTGTCGTCCGAGCAGGCGACGGTGACGTGGATTCCGGCGGCGAGCTGTGCCTTCACCAGGTCGGTGACGACCCGGGCGACACCGCCGTCGACCGGCTGGGTGATGTGCAGGACCCGCGACGAAGCGTCGGTCGGGGACTGTTGCATGCGCGGTTCCTCGGCTAAGGGCCGGCGCCGGCGGGCGCCCGTCACTGCTTCGCGTCGACGGCGGCGAACAGCGCCCCGACCCAGGCGGCGTCCCGCCGCGAGGAGAGCCGGAAGACCAGCCCGTCCCCGCCGCGGCGCAGCGCCTTGTCCAGGTCGAGGACGTCGGAGTCGTAGCCGAGCGTGTTCGCGTAGGCGGGCACCCGCGCCATCGCCGCCGGGCCCGGCTCGCTGATCGTCGAATTCAGTACGTCGTCAAGGGGGTTGGCCGTGTCGCCCAGGGTGGTCGTGGGGCCGCGCTCGCCGGTCGACACCGTCAGGGAGTCGCCGCTCTGTCCGCGGTCGCCGTCGTACGCGACCAGTCCGGCACGCCCGCGGGCCCCCTTCGGGAACGGCAGTCCGCGCAGCCGGATCACCTGGTCCTCGCCCGGGCCGAGCGTGTCGAAGCCGTCCCACATCGCCAGCCGTCGCAGCGGCTCCGACTCCTTCTCGTACGCCACCATCAGCGTCCAGCCGCCCCAGGCCCCCGGGGTCGACCTGCCCATCGCCACATTGACCTGCGCGACCGTGTAGAGGCCCGATTCACTGCCCCGCACCAGCTTGGTGACGTCCGCCGAGGCCTGGAACGCGTCCGCGCCACGGGCCACCCGGTGCCCGACGACGGTGTCCGCGAGCACGGCCTTGTACTGGCCGCCGGGCTCCGCGATGAGCACCCGCCCGTTGTCCTTCGGCGGCTTCTGCTCACCCACCCGGAGATTGCCGCCCCAGTACAGCCGCGCGTACGTGACGTGCGCCCCCTCCGGCAGACGCACCTCCGCACGGCTGGAGTTGTAGGTGTTCGGGTCGTCGTCGACGTCGACGTAGAACATGTCGAAGTCGTTGTTCGCGGCAGCCCTCCCCTCGCGCGCGGTAGAACACGAGGGCGCGGCTGCGCGGGTGGCAGTCGTGTCGGTCGCCTCGGCTGTTGCGGCTGTCTCGGCGAGATACGTACGGGCGACGGCCGCATCGGAGGCGTCCGGGTCGGGGGCGGGTGTCCCTACGGGCGCGAGGGGCGTACGGCAGCTGATCGACGTGTTGGCCGCCCGGACGATCCCGCCGTGCTGCAGCGCGGCGTACCGCTGCGTGAACGCGAGGCTGTCCGCCTGTGCGGCGGGCGGGGAAGGCGCAGCGGCCGCCACGGCGCAGCCCGGCGCCCAGAGGGTGGCCAGAGCGGAGCAGCCCACCGTCACACGGCGCAGCAGGAGACCCGGGGAAATACGCATGACCGGCGTTGCCCTTTCGGTGGGAAAAGGTTCTGGACCAGCGGATTGACATCAATGTGTTAATCACATTTGTGCCGCGTTGAGCTCCCACGTCTTTACGCCTGTTTCCAAGCGGCCTCAGGAGGAGGGCAACTCTAGCCTCTATCGGTATTCGTCGGTGAAACCCTGCAAGTGTGTCGGAATGGTGAAGCCTGCCTTTTCCGACATCACTCAAACGGAGGCACAACCCCAGCGCGCGCCGCGCGTTGATTCAGCGCCGGGCATCCCCGCCCGGATGTTTGTGACCAATCCAAGGAGCACTTCTCCATGTCGCGTATCGCGAAGGGCCTGGCCCTGACCTCCGTTGCCGCAGCCGCCGTGGCGGGCACCGCCGGCATCGCCGCCGCCGACAGCGACGCACACGGCGTCGCCGCCCACTCCCCGGGCGTCCTGTCGGGCAACGTCCTGCAGGTTCCGATCCACGTCCCGGTCAACGTCTGCGGCAACACCGTCAACGTGATCGGTCTGCTGAACCCCGCGTTCGGCAACACCTGCGTCAACGACTGACGTCAGCGCGGACCCTTCTGCCGGCCGTCCTCCCCTCGGGGTGGGCGGCCGGCCCGCGTTGCCCTGAATGGTGGAAGCGGGTTCCATGTCCGGGCATGGCTCCTCACCAGCGACGACGCGAGTGGTAGGGGCGCCGGGCCGCTACGCGGAGCAGTTGATCGGTTGCAGGCGGCGATGACCGCTTTCACGGTGAGCACAAGATCCGATGCAATCATCGAAGGGAACATCCATGCGTGTTCTGCCCGTACGGCGCCTCGCGTCCTCCGCTCTCTGTGCCTCGCTCCTGCTCGGCATCGCCGGACCAGCCGCCATGGCAGCGGACAGTGACTCGACGCGCGCCCGCACTCATGCGGCGGCGCCCGTCCCCGGCGCGGACGCGCTTCTGGCGCAGGTGCAGTCGCTGGGCAACATCGGCGCCGTGCTGACCCCGGTCACCGACCTGCTCAACGCCGCCCTCAAGGCGGACAACGGACAGCTCTCCGCCGACCAGGCGACCCAACTGGGCCAGGCGGTGAAGGATGCGATCGCCAAGGTCACCGCGGCGGCACCGGTAACGCCGCCGGTCGCACTCCCGCAGACTCCCGGCACGTCGACCACGTCCACGACCCCCGCCACCTCGGCCCTCCCGGCCACGCCGACGCTGCCGGCTGCTCCCGCGCTGCCCGCCCTGCCCGGGCTCAAGAGCGCGGAGCGCGACGCCGCGAGCGAGGACGGCAAGGCGCCGCGAGCCGCCGCGCCGGCGGACCTCAAGGGCGACGCGCTCGCGGCTCTGCAGAAGTCGGTCGACACGCTGCTCAAGGCCGTCACCTCCGGCGACCCCACGCAGTTGGTGCCCGCGGCCACCGCCGTGGTGACGGGCCTCGTCAACGTCGTCGTGGCCGTGGTGCTCGGCGGCGGCCTGCCCGTGCCGAACCTGCCCGGGCTGCCCGCACTGCCCGCGCTGCCGACGGGTGCGCTGCCGACCTCCAGCCTCCCGACTTCGGGGCTGCTGCCTTCCTGAGCCACGGGTTTCGCGGTATTCCGCCGTCGTGCCGACCTTTCCGGTCGGCACGACGGCTGTTTTATATGAGAATGCGACACGCCGTTCATTCGGGTGGGTTGCAGCAATTTTCTGCACACGGGGTTTCCGTCACGCCCGGGGCTCGTTAGCCAGGACGCAGTGAGAGACCAGGCATTTCAAGATGTCTGCACAGTGAAAAATCCCTCTGGTGACGTGAGTTGCCGAAGAAAGGAACACGATGAAGTCCCTGAAGGCTGCCGCTGTCGTTGCCGGATCCGTGGTCATCGCTGGTGTCGCCGCCCCGGCCTTTGCCGTGGAGGCCGCCGATGTCACGCCCACCAGCCTCAACGGCGCCCTGGAGACGATCACCAGCCAGCGCTCGCTCAACCTGCAGGACGTGATGCCCCTGCAGCACCAGTCGGACGCGCTCGACACCGAGAACAAGGACTCGGCGCTCAACACCGTGAACGGCGCGACGACAGCACTGAACTCGGCCGCCAGCCCCTCTCAGCTCCTCGGCGGACTCCCGCTCCAAGGCTGATCCGATTTTTCCTCGCGTGTCCTTGCGGAATGCCTTGCCGAGCCGTCCATAGGCTGGGGAAAATTCCCGAGGAAAGGGCTGACGATGAACACTGCCAAGAAGGCCGCTCTGATTTTCGCCGCCGCCGGAATGGCCGCGGGTGCCGCCTCGGGCAGCGCCTTCGCCCACGGTGACGGTGGCGGCGCCAGTGCCGAGGGTGCCGCGGTCAAGTCCCCGGGTGTCGCCTCCGGCAATGTCGTCCAGGTTCCGGTGGACGTTCCGGTCAACGTCTGCGGCAACACCGTCGACGTCATCGGCGCCCTGAACCCGGCGTTCGGGAACACCTGCGTCAACCACTGACGTCCTTCCCGGATTCGCCCGGACAAGTGGCGCCGTTCGCACGCCGAAAGGGTCGGTTCCGCATCCGCGGAATCGGCCCTTCGTGCCATGTGGCGCTGTTCGATATCCGTCCCTCGTTCGTGTGGTCACCCCGTCGGATATCGCCCGGTCGGGTGAGAAAGCGGCCGGGCGTATTCAGTCGCGTCGATAGGGTTTTGCGGTGACCTCAACCTCAAGCGAAACGCGCCCTCTTCGAGCCGGCGATCTCGGCACGCTCGCCGTGATGGCGTTCAGCGGCGAAGCCCCTGACGGCGACATGCCCTACCTCCTCGCCTACTCCCTGGGCGACGGCGAGAACGGCCCGGAAGGCTCTTCGGAAGCCGTCACGCAGTTGCTGCGCGACAACGGGCTGCCCGTCGGCGACAAGCTCGTCGACGGCTCCCGGCACCCGAGCCTGCCGCTCACCCTCCTCGTCGAGGCGGGCCAGGCCGTCGTCAACATGCCGCACCTCAACGCCCAGTGCATCGTGCCGCCGGAGTGGCTCGCCGCCGTCGGCGAACGCGGCTACGCCTACTTCCTGTTCGCCACCCGCGCCTGGCCCGACGCCGTGCCCGGCCGGCCCGTCGCCCCGGAGAGCCTGACCGCCTTCGCCGGCGACGAGGAAACCCTGACCAGCGCCGCCCACGTCCTGCTGCCGGCACGCAGCCTGCGCGGCTGATGGTCCGGGCCACGGCCTGAGCCGGTCGCCCCGGCGGCCCCACGAGGAGCGACCAGGCCTCGGCCCTCGGGTTCCCCGGCCCGAAGCTGGGCCTGGTGGCGTACGGCATCTCCACCAGTCCTACTACTGCATCACTCGGGGGAATCTTGAACTGATGCCGTTCTCAGGATCGTTACTCGGTACGCACGCAGAGCCCCCATGAATTCCGAAAGGGACCGTACCTGAGATGAAGCCGACCACCCGAGGAACCCTCGCCGCCGTCATCACCTGCGTGGCGGCCGCGGCAGGTGCCGCCGCGACCCCCGCCGTCGCGGCGGGCTCGGTCCCCGTTCCCGTACCGCTGGACGGTGTGGAGAAGTCCCTCAACGTGCAGCTGCCCAAGGTCGGCGGAGAGCTGCCGCTGCTTGTGCCGGGCAAGCCCGAGGGGCCGCAGTACGTCGAAGGGCGCCTGATCCCGCAGGGGGTCGTGCCGCAGCTGCCGCTCAGCGGCGGGCTGCCCGGCGCGGGACTGCGGGCGCCGCTGCCGCACGTCCTCGGCGACGGCTCCGACCATGTCGAGGTCGGCGCCCCCGCGTCCGACCTCCGCACGCTGACCCCCGGGCTGTCCCTGGACACCCCGCTGACCCCGCCGAACCCCGACAACTTCGGCCTCCCCGACCTGAAGCTCCCGCAGGCCGCCGTCCTCGGCCCCGTGCTGCAGACGGTGCCGGCCGCGAACCTGGGGCTCGCGGGAGGCGCGTAGTCCCCGGCCCACCGGGCCCGACGTCCTGCGGGCCGTGCCGTCGCAGGGTCCGCTGCCCGGCTCCCGGGCGGTCACCGTTACTGAACACGACGAGGAGAGAACATTGTTCGTCAGCAGAGTGTCGGTGAGTTCGTCGGCGGGTTCGGCGAATCCGGTGGGCGCAGTAAGCCCGGTGGGTCCGGTGGGCCACGTAGGTCAGCAGAGTCCCGTGGGGTCCGAACGTCCGGTCGAACCCGAGGACAGAAGCCGCCGGTACGTGATGCGCGGAATGGTGGCCCTGGTCGTCGCCGCGGCCGCGATCCCGGTCGTCGCGGCCTCGCGCCCCCCGGTCGCCGACGACATCGTGGCCGACCCGCCTGACACGACGGACACCTTCGAGGAGACCTATCGCGGCCGCCTGATCCGCGGGACCTGGGCGGGCACGGGCCGGGCAAGCTATGACGCGGGGGAGTGGCAGGTCACCGTGGACGGGCGGCCACTGCACCTGATGCGCCGTGCGGACGGCACGTACCTGAGCATGGTGGACCACTACCAGTCGTACCCGACACCGCTCGCCGCCGCCCGGGCCGCCGTCGACGAACTCGGGCCCGCGGAGCACCTGCGCGCCATGGGCCCGAGCGGGGACGAGGGTGGTCGTTCCAGGGACGGGGGGCACCGTGGCGTACACGCGTAAGGACGTCAGTACCCTCACCGTCGCGGAGCGGCGGCGGTTCGTGGGCGCGATGCTGGAGATCAAACGCCGTGGCGAGTACGACGAGTTCGTGCGGACGCACATCGACTACTACGTCGCCGACGGCGACGGCGGACTGCGCGCCGCCCACATGGCGCCTTCCTTCCTGCCCTGGCACCGCAAGTTCCTGCTGGAGCTGGAGCGGGCACTGCGGCGCGTGGACTCCGGCGTGAGCGTGCCGTACTGGGACTGGACGCGGAACCGCACGCCCTCCTCCGCACCCTGGACCAAGGACCTGCTCGGCGGCAACGGGCGGCGCTCCGACCACCGGGTCATGACCGGCCCCTTCGCCTACGGCAACGGGAAGTGGACGATCAAGGAGGGCGTGACCGACGTCAAGTTCCTCACCCGGGACTTCGGTCACCCCCAGGATCCGCTCGAACTGCCCACCCGTACCGAGCTGTCACAGGCCCTGGGCGATGCCGTCTACGACACCTCGCCGTGGGACTCCACCTCGACGAAGGGCTTCCGCAACCGCCTCGAAGGATGGGGCCGGGGGAGCGGCAGCGGTGCGTGGGGCAACCACAACCGCGTCCACCGCTGGGTGGGCGGGCACATGCTCGGCGGCGCCTCGGTCAACGATCCCGTCTTCTGGCTGCACCACGCCTTCATCGACCTCCAGTGGTCGCTGTGGCAGCGGCGCCACGGGGGCGCCCGCTACCTCCCCGCGAATCCGCCGGGCCCCGGCAGTTCGCAGTACGAGCGGATCGTCGCCCGGCACGAGGGAATGCCGCCGTGGAACGTGACGCCGGACCAGATGGAGGACGTCGGCCGGATCTACCGTTACGCGTAGCGCGCGCCATGGCCCGGAACGGACGGACGGGCGGACGGGCGGAACGGGACGGGCGGGTAGTGCGAGGCCCCCGGCGGTGGAACCGCCGGGGGCCTTTCCGCGCTTACGACGAATCAGTTGCCGTAACCGTAGCCCGAGGGGCCGGGGTGACCGGGGTGGCCCGGGTGGCTGGGCTTGTGGCCGCCGTCGTTGACACAGGTGTTGCCGAAGGCCGGGTTGAGCAGGCCGATGACGCTGACGGTGTTCCCGCACACGTTGACCGGGATGTGGATCGGGACCTGGATGACGTTGCCCGACAGGACGCCGGGCGAGCCGACGGCCTCGCCCTGAGCACCCGCGTCCGCCAGGGCCAGGCCGGCCCCGCTGAGCACCACGGCACCCGTGCCGAGCGCGACACCGGCCGCCTTCGCGATGCGAGACATCACGTTCTCCTTTGATTCGGTGAGTGCGGCTGCTCGAACGCGACCGCACTCCCCTTCAACGCGCCCGCTCACCACTGGTCACGGACTTCCTCGGGGGATCACCCGTTCCGAACAGGCCCTTCGTTCGCACGGCCCTTCGAACCCCGGGAAATTCGCTTCGGACCACGAGGCACCTCAACTAGCCTCCGAACCATGGCAACCGACCCATTGATCCGTCTGTTCGCCGAGGAGCGCAGGGTTCTGGCTTTCGCCGCCGTGGCCCTCGGCGCCGACACGCCGGAGAAGGCCGCCGAGCGCTCCGGGCTGTCCCCGAGGGAGGCAGCGGAGGCCCTGCGGAAGCTCCAGGACCGGCAGGTCGTCAAGGTGGAGGCCGACGGGAGACTGGGCGTCGCGTATGGGCACCTGCGCGAGCTGGCCCGGAATAATGCCGCGCAGCCTTCGGCGGAGAACGCGGAGCGCAGGGAGGGCGCGAAGGGTGCACATGGCCCGGAGGGCTACGGCTACGGTGACGAGCAGACCGAAATGGTCCTGCGGACCTTCGTGCGCGAGGGCCGTCTTGTGCGGCTGCCCGCCCGGTGGCAGCGCAAGCTGGTCGTCCTCCGGTACATCGCCGAGCAGACGTTCGAGCCGGGCGTCGAGTACCCGGAGCGCACCGTCAACGACAAGCTGCGCGCCTGGTGCGAGGACGCGCCGGTCGACCATGTGACGCTGCGGCGGTACCTGGTGGATCTGCATCACCTGCAGCGGCAGTACGGCTTCTACTGGCGGCCCGCCGCCGCGGCCTGAGCGCTGGGGCGGCCCGGGCTGTCGGCCGAGGAGACGCACGGGCCCCGCCCGTTCCTGTCGGCTCCCGGGGAAGTTGCGACAGCTGTTCGCTTCGCGTGGGAGTATCTGGGCTCCATGAGTGCGTCACCGGCGGTACGGAGCCTGCGCGCGGCGGTGTTCGCCGTGCTGTGTGTGCTGCTGGCTGCCGGGGGCCACGCTCTGGCGTCGGGGCAGGCGCCGCCGTTGTGGGTGGACGCTGCCGGGTTCCTTCCCGTCTTCGCGGCCGGTGTCCTGCTGGGCGGCCGGGAACGCTCGCTCATGGGCATCGGCTGCGGCATGCTGGCCGCCCAGGCCGGGCTGCACCTCGCCTTCGAGGCCGCCGAGTCGCGCATGCGCACCCCCATGGTCATGCACGGGGCGTCCATGGCGCAGGCGCATATGTCTCACGGACACACGGTGCGCGCACACATGGCACACCCGCACGCCTTGGTGGCCCACGCCACCGCCGGTCATGTGGCGGCCGCACTCCTCGCGACCTGGTGGCTGCGGCGCGGCGAGGCCGCACTCTGGTCGCTGCTGCGGCGGGCAGCGGTGCTCGTGCCGGGGCTCGCGGCCTGGTGGCGGGTGCGGACGGCGCCGCCCCAACCCCTCGTGCCGGGTGGCGCCTGCCGAGGTGTGGTCGCTCTGCGGCCGTTCCAGCAGGTGCTGCTGCGGCACGCCGTCTCCCGGAGGGGGCCGCCGGCAGGGATCCCGTACACGCCCTGACCGCCTTCACACCAGTACGGAGTTCCCTGATGTCCCCGACACGCACCACCCTGCGCCGGGCCGGTCTCGTCGCCGCCCTCACCACGGCCGGCGTCCTGGCCGCCGCGGGCGCGGCCTTCGCGCACGTGACGGTCCACCCCGGCAGCTACGCCAAGGGCGCCACGGACGGCGTCCTGACCTTCCGCGTCCCGAACGAGGAGGACACCGCCAGCACCACGAAGGTGCAAGTCTTCCTGCCGACGGACCACCCCGTCCTCGGCGTGCTCGTCACGCCCGAAGAGGGCTGGACGGCGAAGGTGACGACCAAGAAGCTCAAGACCCCCGTCAAGACCGACGACGGCACCATCACCGACGCCGTCTCGGAGATCACCTGGACCGGCGGGCGGATCCGGCACGGCGAGTACCAGGACTTCAACGTCGCCTTCGGTCAACTTCCGGACAACACCGATGAGTTGACGTTCAAGACGCTGCAGACCTACTCGGACGGCAAGGTCGCCCGCTGGATCGAGGAGGAGACGAAGGGCGGGGAGGAGCCGGAGAACCCGGCACCGGTTCTCAAGCTCACCGCCAAGTCCGCCGATTCCGCCGAGGACGGAGGGGGCACCTCTGACGAGTCCTCCGGTTCGGGTACCGCCTCGTCGTCCGACTCCGCCTCGGGTTCCAGCCCGGCGGCCAAGAGCGATGCTGCGAGCAGCGATTCGGACAGCGACTCGACGGCTCGTGGCCTCGGCATCGCCGGCCTCGTCGTGGGTGTTCTCGGTCTGATCGCGGCCGGGATCGCCATCGCGCGAGGTCGAGGCGCCCGCTCCTAGCGGGGCGTTCCCGGTCTCGGGAGGAGCGCGGCCCCGGACGCCCTGAGGGGCGGGCCGGGGCCGCGTGCTCACGGAGCCACCTGCGGTCGCTCACTGTTGAGTTGCCAAGGTGCAGTGGTGCGGTGCCGCTCGGTTCCGTCACTCCTGCCTGAATCCCTGACACGCCGGTCCTGGGGGTGTCAGTCCTGCGTGGGCGCCTTCTTCGTGCGGACGAAGAGCACTGCCGCGCCGCCGAGGACGACCAGGCCGATGGCTACGCCCGCGATGATCGGCGTCGCGCTGGAACCGCCGGTCTCGGCGAGGTTGGTGTCGCCCGTGGCGGTGCCGCCCACGGTCGCCGGGCTCGGCTCGCTGAGGGTCTGGGTCGCGTCGCCGCCCGCGCTGCCCTGCGTCCGGCAGTCCAGTACGCCCTTGAACCGCTTCTCGAACCCGTCCGGCCCCTTGATCGTGAAGTCGTACGCCTGGTCCTCCTGCAGCGGGATCGTCACCGTCTGGGACCTGCCGGCCTCGATGGTGTGCTCGATCCCCATCAGCTCGAAGGTGAACGCCGCGTCGCCCTCATTGGCCGCCGTGATGTCCACGCCGTTCTTGGCGCAGTTCTTCTCGGCCGAGAGCGCGGGTATCGCACCCTTGTCGGCCCAGGTGGCGGTCGCCGTCGCGGAGACAGTCGACTCACTGGAGCCCGCGAGGATCTGCGTCTGGCTGCGGGTCTCCGAGGCGAAGGCACGGCCGACCGGCACGGTCGTCGACGCCTGCACGGTCAGCGCGGCGGAACCGTCGGCGCTGTCCTTCGGTATGTCGAAGTACAGGGCACTGCCGTTCACGGCGGAAGTGATCGCCTTGCCGTTCCTGTCGACGATCCTCACTCCGTCGGCCATGGCATCCGCGGGCGGCGTCACCGTCACGCTGTCCGCGTTGGTGCGAACCCTGACCGGGCCCAGCTTCCCGCCGGCGTGACCGGAGACCGCGGGCGGGTCGAGGGTCAGTGAGGCCTTGGGCTCGGCGAGACTCCGCGCGCTCTTCTGCAGATAGTCCGCGAGCTTCTCCGCCTGCGGGCTCACCGCGTCGACGTCGGCGCCGTCCGAGTACCGCCAGATGGCGACCTGGGTGCCGGCCGCCGCGTCCTGCTCGGTGAGTCCGCTCGCGCCCGCCTTCCGGGCCAGCGCGGCGAGGTCGTTCACCTGCGGATAGGAGTTCTGCAGAATCCAGCGGATCTTGCCCGCGTCCGCGTTGCCGTTCAGCGACGTGCCGCTCCAGGGGGTCTCCTGGTACTTGGCGTCCTTCTGCGTCGGGTTGTGGATGTCGATGCAGTAGGTCTGCAGCGTGCCGCCGTTGTCGACGGACATCTCGAACAGCCCCGCCGAGACCTGCTGGTCCGCGCCGCCGTCATGGATCACGGCGGCGCCGTACGTCTTCAGACCGCCTATGGTCGCGGTCGCGCCGCCCAGGTTCTGCGGTGTCTCGTCGGCGACGGCTGTGCCCGCGGTGGCCAGTGCACCGGCGGTCACGAGCCCGGACGCCAACGTCGCGGCGGCGAGGCGGGCGGCCAACCGCCTGCGCGCGGACAACGCAGAGAACGAAGAAAACACAGAATTCCCCTTCGAGCAGGACCCGTTGACATGGGGGGATGGTCCCGCCAGCAGAATCAGAAGCCCCGTGAGCTATGCCCGGCATCCTAAGGAAACGGCGCACCACACTCCCCAGTCATGCCATCGGATAACCGATCCGAGCCGGAATCGTTATCGCTCGGCACGCCTGTGAGCTGCGCTTATCGACAAATCCATGGGGGATCGTTCGGAACGTATTCGCCGATAAGCCGCAGTTCGCTCAGGGTTCACTCGGCCTGTGCGGCAGGTGCTCGCATGACGTCATGAGGTCATGTCGACTGCCGTGCGCACCAGTCGAGTTCATGATTCTGCTGTGCGGAGACCTGCTTCTGACGTCACGTCACCCCGGCTGGCTCCGGCTCCTGTTGGGCCGCAGGATGCGGTGGGGAGCCGGGGTCCGATTGGGATGCAGGGTCGGGTTGCTGAGTCGGCGGGTACGTCTCCCAACTCGGCTCCGGCCGGGCCGGCGAGGCCACCGCCGTATCCCCCTTGGACGCTCGCCGGAACGCCGACGTACCCCGCGACAGGTCGTGTCCGATCGACACCGCGTCCACGTCGGCCGACGTCCAACTCTGGCCGTCGCGCAGCTCGGTGCGGACCTTCAGCCGTCCGTGCACGACCACCGGATCGCCCACGGACACCGACGCCCCCACGTTCGTGGCGAGCGACCGCCTGGCCCACACCGTGAAGAAGTTGGTGTGGCCGTCCGTCCACGTGTTCTTCTCGCGGTCCCAGTACCGCGCCGTGACCGCCAGCCGGAACCTCGCCGACGCTCCGTTCGCCAGTTCCTTGTACACCGGCTGCGTAGCCACGTTCCCCACCACGCACACCATCGTCTCGTTCATCGCGGACCCCTCTCCCGTACGGCTGCGTCTGTCCCGTGCTCTCGCGGCGAGCGCATCGGCGCATCGGCGTATCTGCGCACCAGCACATCTGCGCATCGAGTGCATCTCGTGCCTGCATCCGCTGCGATCGCCGCGAGTTCAGACTGCCTCCGCCGGGCCGTGCCCGCTGAGCGCTGTGGGCTACCGGCCGGTTGTGGAAAACCGCGCCACCCGTGTGGGTGGCGCGGCTGACCCGTCCCGACTCGTCAGACAGGCGTGGACACCCCCATGACCCGCCCGTACTGCTCGCGCACCTCCCGGTACCGCAGAAGTTCCGCCGCCACCGGATCCAGTACCCGTGCCCTCCCGCAGCCGGCCGCGGCCTCGCGCAGCCGTCGTTCCGCCTCCAGCCCGTACCGCCGAGCGGGCCCGCGCGCCGCCATCCTGCTGCTCCACTCGACCACCGGACCGCCGATGATGCCCGTCACCATCAGCAGCACCGGGACCCCGAGATTCGGCGACATGAAACCGATGATCTGCGCCACCAGCCACAGCCCGCCGACGACTTGCAGGATCGTCATCGACGCCTGCGCGAGGACGGCGACCGGCCACCAGCCGGGCCGCGGCGGCCGCCCCACCGGTGTCGTGGCGCGCGCCGCCATCTCGTCCAGCGCCTCGGGCAGCCCCTGCGCCCCGCGTACGGCCGCCTCGCGCACCGCCTGCGCCCAGGGGGCCGGGAGACCACGAGCCGCACGGTCCGCCACCGTACGCACGGCCTGCTCGACGCGCTGTCGCGCTGTGGCCTCCTCGTCCTCGGGCGCCCGCACGGCCAGGCGACCCGTCGGAGGTTCACGCCGGTCCTCGTACCACCGCCACAGCCGCAACCAGGGGGTGCCGCACGCGCGGTTGGCGTTGCGCAGCCACGCGCGCTCGGACGCCTCGCCCGCCGCGGTGGCGCCCACGGCGTCCGCGAGCCGGTCCGCGAACTCGCCGCGGGCCTCCTCGCTGAGCCCTGTCCGGCGCCCGGTCGCGTAGACGGGCCTCAGGCGCATCGCGGCGGCGTCCAGGTCGGCGGAGATACGGCGCGCCGCCGCCCCCCGCTCGGCCAGGAACTGGCCGAGCGACTCGCGCAGTTCGCCGACGCCGTCCCCGGTGAGCGCGGACAGTGCGAGTACGGTCGCGCCCGGCTCGCCGTACTCCCCGAGCGCGATGCCGTCCTCGTCGAGCAGCCTGCGCAGATCGTCGAGGACCTGATCGGCGGCCTCACCCGGCAGCCGGTCCACCTGGTTGAGGACTACGAAGGTGACCTCCGCGTGGCCCGCCATGGGCCGCAGATAGCGCTCGTGGAGGATGGCGTCCGCGTACTTCTCGGGATCCACGACCCAGATGACCGCGTCAACGAGCGCCAGGATGCGGTCCACCTGCTCGCGGTGCTGGGCGGCCGCCGAGTCGTGGTCGGGCAGGTCGACCAGGACCAGCCCGCGCAGCTGCGCCTCCGCCTCGGCGCTCTGAAGCGGACGCCTGCGCAGCCGTCCCGGGATGCCGAGTCGGTCGATGAGGGTCGCGGCGCCGTCGCTCCAACTGCACGCGATGGGTGCGGCGGTCGTCGGCCTGCGCACCCCCGTCTCCGAAATCGCCACCCCCGCGAGCGTGTTGAAGAGCTGCGACTTGCCGCTGCCCGTGGCTCCCGCGATGGCGACCACCGTGTGCTGGCCCGAGAGCCTGCGCCGCGCCGCCGCCTCGTCGAGGACCTGGCCCGCCTCGGCGAGCGTCCTGCTGTCGAGCCGCGTGCGGGACAGCCCCACCAACTCGCGCAGCGCGTCGAGCCGTGACCTCAGAGGGCCGTCGTACGCGAGAGGGGGCACGACCTGCGCGGCGGAGGGCCTGGTGTCCACGGCCACGCTCTGCACGGCCTCCGTGGAGGTGGCCGTCTCGGAGACGCGGCGCGCGATGAGTCCGTCGTCCCAGGCGGACTCGGACTCGGGCTCCGCGCGGGGCGGGGAGTCCTGCGGCGACGGATCGGGTTCTGACGCTGCGGGGGTGGGTGGTTCGGCGAGCTGGACAGGGTGGGCGGGCTCGGTGGACCCGGCCGTTGCAGCCGTTGCAGCCGTTGCAGCCGTTGCAGCCGTTGCAGCCGTTCCAGACGATTCGGCGGATTCCGCGGAATCGGTCTCCACGCGCGCGTGCTCGTCGCCTTCGCGGTCGTCGGCGTCCTCGGAGCTGATCCCTTCGGAGTGGGCCTCTTCGGAGTCCGCCTCTTGAAGAGGTGTGTCCTCGGCTTGAAGGCGGGTGTCCTCGGCGCGCTCGGCGTCGGAGGGCGCGCCGCCCGGGGAGTCGTCCCTGAGGCGGCCGTCCCCGGGGGAGTCGGCTCCCGGGGAGTCTCCTCCGGTGTGGTCGGCGTGATCCGTGCGGTCAGTGACGGCAGTCACCGCGGTCACCTCTCCTTCTGCAGTACGGACAGCGCGGCGATGAGTTCGGCCTGGGGTTCTGCGTGCACGTCGAGTGCGTCGAGCGGGGCGAGGCGGCGCTCGCGCTCGGTGTGCAGGGTCTTGTCGAGGTAGTCGGTGAGCAGCCGGCCCCCTCGGTCGCGCAGCCGCAGGGCGCCGTGCGCGCCGATGCGTTCCGCGAGCCCCTCGCCCGCGCTGCGCGCCCTGCGCCCGCCCAGGAGGGCGGTGGCCACCAGCGCGGCGACCACCTCGGTGTCCGGAGCGGAGCCCTTGTCGAGGTCGCGGACCTCTTCCTCGGCGTACTCCTCAAGGACGCGCCGCCAGCGCCGTACGGCCATCCCGATCCGGTGCTCGGCGCTCTCGGACGTCGGCTCATGGCCGGTCAGCTCCGGCGCGCCTGCCGCCGGTTCGCGCCGCCAGGCCTCGTCCACGCGCTCGTCGGCCGCCGTGACGGAGCACAGCAGCAGCGCGCTCAGGCTCTCGACGAGCGCGTCGAGCAGTTCACGGGCGGAGCAGTCGAGCGGGTAGGCGCGCCACCGCTTCAGCGCGTCTCCGGAGAGCACGGCCCCGGCCTGCAGACGCGCCTTCACGCGCGCGTGCTCGCTGTCGTACGCGCTGTCCACGGCGGCGGTGAGCCGCAGGGCCGCCGCGTACTGCGCGGCCGCGGCGCCGGCCAGTTCGGGCATCCGCGTGCGCAGCGAGTCGAGGACCCCGTGCGCGGTACGGGCCATCGCCTCGTGCCGGGCTCCTGGGTCCTGCGTCTGGTGCATGAGCCAGGTACGCAACGGCGCGACCGCGGTCGCGGGCAGCAGCCCGCCGCCCCAGGCGGACTCGGGCAGCTCGGGCACGGTGAAGCGGGGTACCTCGCCGAGTCCGGCCTTGGCGAGCAGGGCGCCGTACTGCCGGGACACCTCCGACACCACCTGGTGGGGCACCCGGTCGAGCACGGTGATCAGGGTCGCCTTGTGCTCCTTGGCCGTACGCAGCAGGTGCCACGGCACGGCATCGGCGTACCGCGCGGCCGTGGTGACCATCACCCAGATGTCGGCAGCGCAGATCAGTTCGGCGGCCAGTACCCGGTTGTCGGCCACCAGGGAGTCGATGTCGGGCGCGTCAAGGAGGGCGAGGCCGCGGGGCAGGGTGTCGGCGGTCTCGATCCGCAGTACGCGTTCGCCGCGGTCGGTGAGCGCGGGCAGGTCGTCACCCGGCTCCTGATGGGGCATCCACACGCGCGTGAGGTGCGGCAGCACCCGCATCCCGCTGAACCAGTGATGGTCCTCCGGGTGGCACACCAGCACCGGTGTTCGTGTCGTGGGCCGCAGCACCCCCGCCTCGCTGACCCGCCGCCCCACAAGGGAGTTGACCAGCGTCGACTTCCCGGCGCCGGTGGAGCCGCCGATCACGGCCAGCAGGGGGGCTTCGGGCTCCCTCAGCCGGGGCACCAAATAGTCGTCGAGTTGTGCGAGGAGTTCGTCGCGGTTGGCACGCGCGCGTGGAGCGCCTGCCAGGGGCAGCGGAAAGCGTGCGGCGGCGACACGGTCGCGCAAGGCGGAAAGTGCGTCGAGCAGCTGAGGCCGTACGTCCAAGGTCACCACATGCGAAGAATGCCCAATTTTGGAGGCTTTCTGAAGCATATGAGTATGTCTGCGCGCCGACAGGACACAGGGGACGGAAGGGACGACTGGGGCGCAGGCATAACGAGTGCACAACACCCGATGCGCGAGACGCCAAAAGCGGTGCACGATTCGTACCTGCCTGCGATTATCAGGACCGCTTCACCGAACCTCCACATCGAGCCACGGAGGAGAAGCACCAAGGGCAAGGACGCGGGAGCCCTATCCTTGTCCCGGCAAGGTCACGGATCAGCCCACACCCGGGCACCAGGACACAGGCCACCACACCCGGCCCCCGTAGCTCAGTGGATAGAGCAGGCGCCTTCTAAGCGCTTGGCCGCAGGTTCGAGTCCTGCCGGGGGCGCCACTGAGTGCCCTTCCTTCGGGGAGGGCCTTTTTTGCTGTTCAGGGGTGTTTGGCTGCCGTCGGTCGCGGTCCGAAAGTTGTCCGGAAACGTAACGGGCGCAAGTGGTCGGCGGGGCAGGGGAGTCAATGGGCTCCGTTTGCGCGGGAGTCGGGGCCCGGTGGAGTTCGGGCGGTGAAGGGGCAGGTCCATTCCGGGGCTGTCATACGGCCGCTGTAGTGGCGGGCTTCGTCCCGGTAGGTGGCCAGGCTGGGGTTCATCGCGCCGTGGAACTCCTGTTCGCGGGCCCTGATCTTCTTGCGGAGCTTGAAGAACCTGAGGCCCATGGCGTTGAACTGCAGGTGGGAGTTGAAGACCAGCGCCGGCAGTTCGAGGCGGCGGCTCGGGCGGGACGCTCCCGGGTGCAGGCCCACCACGAAGAAGGGGTGGCCGGACACGGAGAAGGCGAAGTAGGGGGACGCGGGGTCGGAGTCGTACTGGCCGGTCCATCCGTGTTGCACGCTGTCCCGGTCGTGCATGCCCTGCAAGTGCCGCCAGACCGCCTGCTCGAAGGCCTCCTCGGAGGTGTCCGCCAAGCCGTCGAACGTCGCGACGAACGACGAGAAGCTCCGCGGGCCGGGCTCGAAGGACCTCAGGAACTCCCGTACTCCTTCCAGGTGGTTGATGACGCCCGCCGTGCCGCCGAGCTCTCCGCAGTGCCGGTGGACGATCGTGTCGCGCTTCAGGGCCGCCTTGGCACCCAGGCAGACGAAGTCGTCGCGACCGATGAACTCCGTAAGGGCCGCCTGCGCTCTCCGCGCCGCTTCCGCATCCTGTCGGCGGTCGTCCTGCGCAGGCCGGCGCGACAGGAATCGGCTGACCGACCGGGTGACGGGCTCACCGTCCTGGGTCGCGATCGCCACCTCCATCGACAGCAGGCTGCCGTTCAGGGCCGGCTGTTCCTGGAGGATCCGGGCCCGGGCGGTGAGCACGTCCCCGTGTCGGATCGGGCGGAAGTGGCGGAAGTCCTGGGAGAGGTGAATGGCCGCCGTGTAGTCGTATGCGGCGTCGCTACGGCGCTGCCTCAGGACGTTCGCCTCCGCCTGGCCCGCCAGGCGTACGGCGAAGGTGGGCGGCGCGATCACATCCGGGTGGCCCAGCGCGCGCGCCGCCGCCGGTACGCGGTACGCGGGGTTCGGATCGCCTATCGCGTCGGCGAACTCGCGGATGCGGTCCCGGGTTATTTCGACCGGGCCCAGGACGGCTGGGTCCGCCTGGTCCAGGACGGCTGGGCCCGCCGGGTCCGCAGGGTCCGCCGGGACCGCCGGGTCCAGGGCGGCCGGGTCCGGCGGGCTCGCTGCGGCGGGGATCTTGGTGTCGAGCGTGTGAGGCATATGAGACACGTGAGGTGTGTGTGGCGTGTGGGGTGCTGCTCCGGGGAGGTCAGTGGCCATCTCAGCCCCCGCCCACGCGCGCGTGCACCTGGCCGGCCGCGGTGCGTACGACCCCGTCCCCGACCGCATGCGATCCGCCGTCGACGTGCACGATCTCGCCGGTGGTCGACGGGAACCAGTCCGACAGCAGAGCCACACAGGCCTTGCTCACCGGCGTGAAGTCCGTGGGTTGCCAGCCCAGGGGCGCCCGTGCGTCCCACTCCGCCGCGGCTTCGGCAGGGTCCGCGGACGGCCCGTAGCTCGCGCGGCCCGCAGGGGTGTGCAGCGGGCCCGCGGCGACGAGGTTGACCCGGATGCCCCGCACCCCGAGATAGGCCGCGAGATACCGTGCGCAGGACTCCAGGCCCGCCTTCGCGACGCCCATCCAGTCGTAGCCCGCCCACACCTGACGGGCGTCGAAGTCCAGGCCGACCACCGACGCTCCCCTCGGCATGAGGGGCAGCAGCGCGGCGGTCAGGGCCTGGAGGGAGACCGCGGACACCTCGAACGCGTGCGCGGCCTCGCTTCGCGACGTGCTCAGGAAGTTGCCCCCCAGCGCTCCCGGCGGTGCGAAGGCCACCGCGTGGAGTACGCCGTCGATACGGTCGACATGCTCCCGGAGCCGGTTCTCCAGGGTGGCCAGGTGGTCGTCGTCGGTGACGTCCAGTTCGAGGACCGGGGCGGGCCGCGGCAGCCGCCGCGCGATCCGCTCCACCAGGGACAGTCGGCCGTAGCCCGTGAGGACCACCTCGGCTCCCTGCTCCTGCGCGGTGCGGGCCACGTGAAACGCGATCGAGCGGTCCGTGAGGACGCCCGTGACCAGGACGGTCTTCCCTTCGAGCAGCCCACCTTCGAGCAGGCCGGTTCGCGCAGCCATGCCGTTCCCCTCCAGACAGACGAGTCCGTTTGGCCGGCAGGGCCGCCGCCGGTTCGCGTCCCCCGACTCCGTGACGGCCTCCCTGGCCGGTCCCCGGCCACAGCTCATCGGGAGCGGCTCGAACGCCGACTGACCTTCCCTCGAAGGGGCCGCTCCGGTACGGAAGGATCATGAGGATCTACGAAGAGGTCACTCCTTTGGAGTCCGCCGCATGACCGACGGTGCCCTGGTCGGTCAGGCCGTGGCGTCGGTGTCCTGCACGGAGGCCGCGAACGCCTCGGGGCCCTGCTCCACCGCCGCCGGGTCCATCCACATGACCTGCCAGCCGTGGCCGTCGAGGTCGAAGAAGCTGCGTGAGTACATGAAGCCGTAGTCCTCGGCACCGTCCGCCTCGGAGCCGCCCGCCGCGAGGGCGGCGGCGCTGACCGCGTCGACCTCGTCGCGGGATGACACGCTGAAGCAGTAGAGCGCCAGCGTGTGCGTGGTGGGATCGGCCATCGGCAGTTTCGTGAACTCCGCGAACTTCTCGCGGCTGAGCAACATGACGAAGGCGTGCTCGCCGACCAGCATGCAGGCGGCGGTCTCGTCGGTGAACTTCGGGTTGAAGCTGAATCCCAGCTGGGCGAAGAACGCCTTGCTGCGCTCCAGGTCCGCTACGGGAATGTTCAGGAACAGCATGCGGCCGGCGTGCGCGGGAGTGGTCATGGTGGGCCTCCGGTCAGTGGCTCGATGGCGTACGTCCTGGTAGACCGGCCCGCCCGGCGAAACTCATCGGTGGCTCTTCGCCGACTCCCCGAACAGCGGACTCCTATGGCCTCCCTGGCCCTTCGTAGCTGCGCTTCCTGGCGGAGGAAGTCGAGACCACACGCTGCGCTGGGCCGTCCGACGCCCCCCGAGGTCACTCGACGGCGACCGTCAGTGACAGTTGGCCCCCAGTCGCCAGTCGCGAAACCCCAGGTCACAGCTCCCCGGCCATATGGGTTACCACCCGAGGCTGGACCTCAGGCAAGATGGGGTGTATCTGCCCACTGCCGATTTCAAGCGTCCGGACGGTTTCTCTTGGCTGAGTTCATTTACACCATGCGCAAGACGCGCAAGGCGCACGGCGACAAGGTGATCCTCGACGACGTCACCTTGAACTTCATGCCGGGCGCCAAGATCGGTGTGGTCGGTCCGAACGGTGCTGGTAAGTCCACCGTTCTCAAGATCATGGCTGGGCTGGAGCAGCCGTCCAACGGTGACGCGTTCCTGTCCCCCGGCTACACGGTCGGCATGCTCCTCCAGGAGCCGCCGCTCGACGAGTCCAAGACCGTGCTGCAGAACGTGCAGGACGGCGCCGCCGAGATCATGGGCAAGCTGCACCGGTTCAACGAGGTCGCCGAGCTGATGGCGACCGACTACTCCGACGCGCTCATGGACGAGATGGGCAAGCTCCAGGAGGACCTGGACCACGCCAACGCGTGGGACCTGGACACCCAGCTGGAGCAGGCCATGGACGCCCTCGGCTGCCCTCCCGGCGACTGGCCCGTCACCAACCTCTCCGGTGGTGAGCGCCGCCGCGTCGCGCTGTGCAAGCTGCTCCTCGAAGCGCCCGACCTGCTGCTTCTCGACGAGCCCACCAACCACCTGGACGCCGAGTCCGTGCAGTGGCTGGAGCAGCACCTCGCGAAGTACCCCGGCACCGTCGTCGCCGTCACCCACGACCGGTACTTCCTCGACAACGTCGCGGAATGGATCCTGGAGCTGGACCGCGGCCGCGCCCACCCCTACGAGGGCAACTACTCCACCTACCTGGAGAAGAAGGCCTCCCGCCTCAAGGTCGAGGGCCAGAAGGACGCGAAGCGCGCCAAGCGCCTCAAGGAAGAGCTGGAGTGGGTCCGCTCCAACGCCAAGGGCCGTCAGGTCAAGTCCAAGGCCCGCCTCGCCCGTTACGAGGAGATGGCTGCCGAGGCCGACAAGATGCGGAAGCTGGACTTCGAGGAGATCCAGATCCCGCCGGGCCCGCGTCTGGGCTCCATCGTCGTCGAGGTCGACAAGCTCTCCAAGGCCTTCGGCGACAAGGTGCTCATCGACGATCTCTCGTTCACGCTGCCGCGCAACGGCATCGTCGGGGTGATCGGCCCGAACGGCGCCGGCAAGACCACACTCTTCAAGATGATCCAGGGTCTGGAAGAGCCCGACTCCGGTTCGATCAAGGTCGGCGAGACCGTCAAGATCTCGTACGTCGACCAGAGCCGCGAGAACATCGACCCGAAGAAGACCCTGTGGGCCGTCGTGAGCGACGAGCTCGACTACATCAACGTGGGTCAGGTGGAGATGCCCTCGCGGGCCTACGTCTCCGCCTTCGGGTTCAAGGGTCCGGACCAGCAGAAGCCCGCCGGCGTCCTCTCCGGCGGTGAGCGCAACCGTCTCAACCTCGCGCTCACCCTCAAGCAGGGCGGCAACCTGCTGCTCCTCGACGAGCCGACGAACGACCTGGACGTCGAGACGCTGTCCTCGCTCGAGAACGCGCTGCTCGAGTTCCCCGGTGCCGCCGTGGTCGTCTCCCACGACCGCTGGTTCCTGGACCGGGTCGCCACGCACATCCTCGCCTACGAGGGTGAGTCCAAGTGGTTCTGGTTCGAGGGCAACTTCGAGTCGTACGAGAAGAACAAGGTCGAGCGACTCGGTGCCGACGCGGCGCGCCCGCACCGTGCCACCTACAAGAAGCTGACCCGGGGCTGACCTTGCGGCACACCTACCGCTGCCCGCTGCGCTGGGCGGACATGGACGCGTACGGCCACGTCAACAACGTGGTCTTCCTCCGCTATCTGGAGGAGGCGCGGATCGACTTCCTGTTCCGCCCGGACAAGGATTTCCAGCAGGGGTCCGTGGTGGCTCGCCATGAGATCGACTACAAGCGGCAGTTGGTCCACCGGCACGCGCCGGTGGACATCGAGCTGTGGATCACACAGATCAGGGCCGCGTCCTTCACCATCACCTACGAGGTGAAGGACCCGGACCAGGTGTACGTCACCGCCTCGACGGTCATAGTGCCGTTCGACTTCGAGGCGCAGCGGCCGCGCCGGATCACCTCCGAGGAGCGCGACTTCCTGGAGGAGTACCGGGACGACCAGGACGACGAGGCCGTCGCGGCATGACCGGTACGCAGGGTGTGCGCGGCGCGACCGCACTGCACCTCGCCGACGAAAGGGAGGCGGCGGACCTCGCCGCCTTCCTGGGCCGGCTGATCCACTACGACCGCGCCGCCGCCGTACGCCTCCAGGCGTCCGGGACCGCGCTCGCGGTGTTCGGGCGGCCGCCGTCGTTCGAGGTCCTCGCCATCCGCACGGCGCGGCTCGCCAAGCCGTACGAGGACGGGCTCGACGTCACGCTCGACGTCACCGTCTCCGCGGGTGAACTCCTTGAATCGATGGACGAGTCGGCGGCCACGCTCATCGTTCCGTCGCCCGTCACCGGACCTCCGTGGGCCGGTGTCCTGCCGCCCCGCGGCGGCTGGCAGCAGGTGACCGGGTTGCCCGCGCCGGACGCGGTCCGCGCGATGGTTGCCGCGGCGGTCGCCGAATTCCGGTCCCGGACCGAGGAGTTGGCCCCCGAAGGCCGTACTCGCGCCGAACTCGACCGGATCGGGCGGGAGATCTGGTCCCGGACCATCGGTGACACCGGCCTTCCGGTGCGGGCCGCGCATGCCGCGCAGTCGCTGGGATTCCTGCGGCCCGCGGACCGGGCCCACCACCTCGCACCCGGTGAGAGCCCGGTCGGGCTGTACTCGTCGGGCGCGTGGCTCCGGCTGCGTACGCCGTACGGGTCGATCGCCGTACGCAGAGCGGGACTTGGGGCGCTGGACGTCAGCGTTCGCTGAACCTCCCAGGGGACGGGGAGGGGCCGACCTCGCCTCCGCCCGTTGTGACGCGGTCCGTCCGGGCTCAGTCCGTGGCGTCGGGCCACACCTGGATGTGGTCCTCCTCCAGTTCCAGGGCCACCCGGTCGCGCATGCCCAGGGCGCGGGTGTACTCGGCGGGGAGCTGCAGACGGCCCGCGCGGTCGAGCATGGCGTACTCGCGGGCCACCACCGCCTCCTGGCCGGTGGCGGCGTCGACCTCGGTGCGGCGCAGGACTTCCGTGGAGGTGCGGCCGTCGCGGATCGCCACCGTACGGCGGACCTCGCCCGCGACGGCCTGGTCGTGGGTGACGATCACGATCGTGGTGCCGAGGTGCTCGTTCGCCGTGCGGAAGGCGGCGAAGATGTGCTCGGCGGTGTGGGAGTCGAGTTCGCCGGTGGGTTCGTCGGCGAGGAGGACGGCGGGGGCGTTGGCGAGTGCCACGGCGATCGCGACGCGCTGCTGCTGGCCGCCGGACAGCTGGTGCGGGCGCCGGTTGCGGCAATCCGCGATGCCCATCAACTCCAGGAGTTCCAGGGAACGTTCGGCCTGCTCGCGGCGGCGGGCGCGGAGGCCCCGGGAGCCGGCCAGCTGCATCGGCAGGGCGACGTTCTGGGCGGCCGTCAGATAGGGCAGGAGGTTGCGGGCCGTCTGCTGCCAGACGAAGCCGACGACCTCGCGGCGGTAGCGGAGGCGGTCCTTCGCGCCCATGGTCAGCAGGTCGCGGCCCGCCACCCGGGCCGCTCCCGCGGTGGGGGTGTCCAGGCCGGCCAGGATGTTCATCAGCGTCGACTTGCCGCTGCCCGACGCGCCCACCAGCGCCATCAACTCGCCCTCCCGGACCAGGAGATCGAGTCCCTGGAGGGCCTGCACCTCCACACCGTCCGCCGAGAAGATCCGCACCAGCCGGTCGCAGGTGATGAGGGCGTCGTGGCCGTAGGCGGGGCGGTCCCGGTGCGCCGCGGCGCGCTCGGCCAGGTCGGCGAAGGTGGGGTTCGTGGCGGTCATGACGTGACTCCCGCAGGTCGTGATCGTGAGTTGGCAACCGCCGTACTCGACATCGCGAGTCCCCGGGTTCCCGGCTCGGCCGTTTCCGTCGACTGCGCGGCTGTCACCGTGGCTGTCGGCTCCGCCGGCTCCGCCAGTCCCGTCGACTGCCCGCCCGGCACGGCCAATCCCCGTGCCTTCGGCCCCGCCGGTCCCGTCAACCGCGCAGCCGCCCCCATGAACCCGCGCGGCTTCCGGCCCCTCGGGCCCGTCAACTCCCCACCCCTCACCGTGAATCCCCCGCTCTCAGTTCCTTGACCGACCCCCGTCTCCCCGTCCACCACGCCTGTCCTGCCGCTATGCCCGTGGCGAGGACGAGTACCGAGAGGGCGGGGAGCAGCAGGGACAGGGTGTCCGTGCGCAGTTCGGTGGACCCCGGGGGTGCGTCGGTCGTGGCTGCTGCCAGGGCGATCGTCGTGAGGTCGATGCCGGGGGAGAGGAGGCGGATGGCGGCCCAGCCGGTCAGCGCACCGCCTGCCGCGGCGAGCAGAGCTTGGGGGAGGGCTTCGAGGACGAGGAGGCGGCGGCCCTGGGCGCGGGTGAGGCCCATGGTGCGCAGCCGGGCGAGCAGCGCGGTGCGTTCGGGGGCCGCGCGGACCAGGGCGAGGAGCAGGGCGAGTACGGCGTACCCGGCGCCCGCGGCGACGGCCGCCGCGTAGACGCGCTCGGCGCCGGACTGGAGCGGCGAGTCGACGTAAGCCGCCCGCGCCTCAGACCGCAGGCGTACGTCCGCCCCCACGCCCGCGGCCCTGCGCAGGGCGCCCCCGTCGAGGTGATCGCCGGTGACGAGGAGCGCCGTGGGGCGGGCGGGGCGGGTGCCGAGGCCGGCGCGGTCGACGACCAGGAAGTCGGTGCCGGACACCGCCGGGGTGAGACCGCGCACGAGGGCGATCCGTACGGTGACGTGGCTGCCGTCCTCCAGGCGCACCGGGAAGGGCCGCGTGCCGTAGCGGTCGGCCACGGCGGGGGAGGCGAGGGCGGGCAGCGGCGCGTGGGCGGGGTGCTTCAACTCGGCCGCGGGGAACGCGCCGAGCCCGGTCGACGCCGCCAGTCGCGCGTACGCCTCCGGGTCGGCCCCCGCGAGCGGCACCGTCTGCTCGCCGTCCTCCGGCTTCGCCTGGTACGCGATGCTCACCGGTGTGACCTCGCGGACCCCGGAGCCACTGTCCCGGATCTCCGTCGCCAGCCTGTCCGGCAGGGGCCGGGTCGCCTCGATGCGGGCGTCGGCGCCCGTGGTGAGCAGGGCGGCGCGGTCGCGGGTGTCGGCGACGCCGGCGAGGACCGAGCCGCCGAACGCGGCGGTGGTGAGGGCGGTGAGCAGGGCGAGGAGGGGCAGCACGGTGGAGACGGAGGTGCGGCCCGCGCGGGCCAGCGACAGATGGCCGACCGCGCCGCGCAGCCGGCCCGCCGGTCGGGCGAGCCGACGCAGCGGCAGCGGATAGAGCCGCACCAGCACCAGCGCGGCGATGATGCCCACCAACACCGGTGCCAGCGCGACGAATTCGTTGCTGTCCTGCGTGTCCGTGCCACGGCTGCGCAGCGCGAACACCGCTCCCGACGCCAGCACCAGCAGGGTGAGCTCCGCGACCGTGCGGCGCCGTGAAGGGCGTACGACGGTCAAGTCCTCGCGTGCACCGTGGAGTTGGACCACCTGGTGCTTGACCGCGGCCCGCACGGGCAGGGCGGCGCAGGCGAGGGCCGTGACGGCGACGGCGGCCGCCACCGCGTACGTGCGGCGGCCGGCGGGGACCGCGAGCAGCGCCGCGCCGAGGCCCAGGGCGCCCGCCGGGACGGCGAGCACCGACGTCTCGGCCAGCAGCCGGCCCGTGACGCCGCGCAGGGAACCGCCGCGGGCGCGCAGCAGGGCGAGTTCGCTGCGGCGGCGGTCCGCGGCGAGGCCGCCCGCCATCAGCAGGACGACGGCGGCGACCGTGGCCGTGCCGGACGCGGCGACGGCGACCAGCGGGGCGATGCCGGACCGCAGGTGCGCGTACTCCGTCACGACGTCGTCGAGGTCGGTGCTCGCGTCCGCGGAGCGATCGGTGAACGCGCGGACCTTCGCCAGCCCCGGACCTGCTTCGAGCGCGGCGATCGCGGAGTTCATGCGGGACAGGTCGTGCGCGGTGAGGGCGGCGGTCGCGGGGGCCAACTGCCAGTAGCGCACGGGGTGTCCGTCCGTGCCGAGCATGGCAGGCGCCGCGGCAGGGGGCAGCAGCAGGGCGCCCTCCCAGTAGGTGTCCGGCTCGCCGTTCTGGTCCGGCTCCCGGACCAGGGAGGGCTTGCGCAGCAGCGGCTGCGTCGTCCAGTACGCGCCCTCGGGCTCGCGCGGATCGAGGATGCCGGTGACCGTCACGACGAGAGACGAATGCCTGGCGGCGGGCACGTGGATCACCGAACCGACCCTGATCCTCAGGGCCTTGGCCGTCTCGGCGGTGACGGCGGCTTCCACCCGGTCCGTCTGCGCGGTCGCCGTCGCGGCCGCGCGCGGCAGGCGCCCCGCGCGGAGCCGGGCGTGGTCGGCGAGGCCGTTCTGCGCGGCGAGCGCGACGCGTGCGGGCAGACCGCTGGGCCGGGGCAGCCAAGGGTCGGGCACGGCCAGGGCCTCGGTGTTGCGGACGCCGTACGAGGACTGGTCGCGGTCGGGGGTCAGGGGGCGTTCGGCGGTCTTCAGCGCCTTCGCGTACTGCGCCCGGAGGATGTCCGGCGTCAGGGCCTGCTCTCGCTGCCGCTGCGGGAGGATGGGACCGGGTTCCGGTGCCCACAGCTGCACGGTGGTCCGTCGAGGTGTGGCCTCCTCGACGGCCTGTCGCAGCCCGGCGTCCTCATACCGGTCGACGGCCCGTGGAAACGCGGCGGCCAGTGCGGCGGTCAACGCCACGAGCAGCGTGAGGGCGAACGCGGCACCGGGGGCCGCGCGCAGCCGGGTGCGAACCCACGGGGCGACCGGTGTCATGTCATTCACCCCCCGCTCGCAGCGAGTCCGCCGGGTCCGGGCGGTGCAGGGCCAGGAACGCCGTCACGGCGAGCGGGGTCAGGGCCACGGCCGTCAGGAGCAAGGCGGCCTGGGAGAGCGGGAGTTCGACCAGGACCTTCGGGGTCGGCTGGGTGGCGTCGGAGGTCAGGACGATGAAGGGGACGACCGCACGCGTCAGTACCGCACCCAGGGCGACCCCCACCAGCAGCGCCAGCGCCACCAGCACCGCCTGTTCCGCGGCGATCAGCCGGGCCAGCTGGCGGCGGGGGGCGCCCAGCGCGCGCAGCACCGCGAACTCGGCGCCGCGCTCCCGCAGCGATCCCGCCGTGCTCACCGCGAAGCCGACCGCGGCCAGCGCCGCCGCGACCAGGGCCGCAGCGGCGAACGCGGCCTCGGGACCCGCCCCGAACGGGTCGTCGCGAAGCCGGTCGGCCATCTCGTCGCGCACCACGACCTGCGAGGGTTCGATGTCGGGCCGCGCCCGCAGGACGGACGCGACCCGTGCCGCATCGCCCGGCGCCGCCCGCAGCCACCACTCCGTGGGCGCGGCGCTCTCCCCGTACCGAGCCTCCAACACCCGGTTCACGGACGGGAGATCGACCAGCAGAGCCCCACCGTCTCCCTGCCCGGTCCCCGCCGTCGTGGGAAGTGCCCGGATGCTGTGGGTGATCCGGACCGTCACGCGATAGCCGCCGAACGGCACGTCCACGCGCTGCCCGGTGCGGGCCCCCGCCGACGTCAGGAACCGGTCGGTCGCGATCGCGGTGATCTCGGGCACCGGCGGCTGGGCCGCCTGCAGACGGACCGTCAAGGACGCAGCCTCCCAGGCTTGGTCGCGCGCGACGTACCCGGTGCCGTAGGTCACGGTGAGCGGCGCACGCGACCCTTCCGGCGTCTTCGTCACCCGCGGACGGGTGGGCCGGCTGTCGGCGAACGGCGACCCCGACGTGGCGTTGACGCTGGACGCCGCTTTCCAGGTCCCCGGCAGGGACAGCTTCCGTGCGGATCCGTCGGTCCCGACCGCGCTCAACTGTTCTACGGACAACCGCTGTTGCTCGGCACTGTCGACGGGCTGCATCACGTCGAGCTGGATCCCGGTGAAGGTCAGCGGCTCGGCGGCGCGGCCCGTCGGGGCGTCGGCGGCCTTCGCGAGGTCGACGGTGAGGGTGTGGGCCCGCCCGTCGACGGGGAGTTGACCGGCGGGGATGCGGTACGGCGTGCCGTAGCGGTCCAGAAGCGTGACCGCGACGTCCGCGTCGGCGTCGATGCCCGCGGTGTCGCTGCGGATCCGCAGGGTCGCGCGCAGAAGTGTGGTGCCCTTCGGGAGAGCCGCGCCGATGGCGGCGCGGTTCGGGGCGAGCCCGGCAATCAGCGGCCGGACGGGCCCGTCGGCCAGGTCGCTCCGCAGCAGCACCCCGTCCGCCGCGTGCGCCGTGTCCAGCGCCAGCGCCGTCGCCGTCCGGTCCCCGGACAGCGGCAGTGTCGTACGGACGGCGGGGGCGGCCTCGCGCACGCCCGGGACCGCGGCGAAGACGCCGGACTGGCCCAACTCGCCTGCCCCGTTGGGGAGTACGCGAACCGACGTACCGGCGCGGAAGTCGGCCTGGTCGTCCTGCGAGCGGTTCCAGGACGCGCCCTGGCCGATGGTGAGCATGCCCAGGGCGACGGCCAGCACCAGCAGCAGTACCGGGCCCGCGCCGCGCATCGGGCGGCGGCTGAACTGCCACCCCGCCAGCGCCGCGGGCAGCCCCCGTCCACTGGCCGCACGCCGCTCGGCGAGCCGGGCCACCGGCGGCAGCAGCCGCAGCGTCAGCACGGTCCCGGCGAGCAGCGCCAGCGCGGGCGCCGAGACGAGGAGCGGGTCGATGCCGAGCGTGCCGGAGAGGTCGGCGCTCACGGTGCCGGAGTCCCGCCGGTTCAGCTGCCAGTACGCGACGCCCGCGATCACCAGCAGGCCGACGTCCGCGCCCGCGCGCACCGGAGCGGGCAGCGAACGGGCCCGCCCCTCCGCCGAGTCGGAGGACGTCAGCGCAGGCACCGTCACCGCGAGGGCGCACCCCAGCGCCACACACGCGGCGACCAGCCACACCCCGCCGCGCCCCACCGAGGAGTCCAGCCGCAGCCCGATCCGCGCCAGCGCGCCCTGGCCGGCGAGCACCCGGGTCAGCGGGCCGGCGAGCAGCGGAGCGCAGGCCGCCGCGGGGATGGCGAGCAGCAGTGCCTCCAGCGCCGCGAACCCGGCGACCCGGCCGCGCGAACCACCCCGGGCCCTCAACACCCGTGTCTCGCCCGCGCGTTCGGCGCTCAGCAGCCGGGCGACGAGCAACAGGGCGTACCCCGCGAGCAGTCCGAGCTGCAGCGCGACGATCAGCAGCGTCGAACGGGAGACGAGCAGCGAACGCTCCACGCGGTCCAGCACCTCGGGCAGCGCGGTCGTCACCGCCGTGGTCCCGCTCAGTGCGGGCACCTTGCGCAGGGAGGCGGTGCCCGTGCGGGCCGCGTCCCGCAGCGCCCCGATCCGGCCGGTGCTCAGCGCCGAGAAGTCGGCGGTCGCCAGCCACCCGGTCTCCCCGGCGCTCACCCGGGCGCCTGCGCCGCCGCCCTTGCCGCCGAGCACGGCGGGATCGGCGAGCAGCGGCCCGTACGTCGTGAAGGAGACCTTGTTGATCCCGCGGCCGCCCAGCTCGTCCAACTGCCAGTAGGGGGAGGCGTTCCGGGTGGGCCGGTACAGGCCGGTGATCAGGACGCGCACCTTCGGGCCGTCGAGCCGGTCGACGAGCGTGAGCCGCGCGCCGGGCTTCAGACCGAGGCGCGCGGCGGCGGTCTCGGGCAGCGCCACCTCGATGACCGGGCCGCCCGGACCCCGTGGCAGCCGGCCCACGGTGACCCGCACCTGGCCGCGGTCGAGCGCGGCGAAGTGCGTCAGATCGGGGTCGCCCGTGGAGGCCGCGCCGGGACCCCGCAGCGAACGCGGCAGCGCGTACGGGCCCGAGCGCACCAGGGTCCGCAGGGTCACCGGAAGCCCTGCGAAGGTCTTCCGGGCCCCTTCGCGTACGGCTTTGTCGGCGGCCCCCTGCTGCCGCGCGGAGATGTCGGCCTTGACGATCAGCGAGGTGTCGACGGCGTTGTGTTCGTCCAGGAGCGAGTGGCGCAGGGACGCGTCGCCGATCGCGCCGGAGTACGCCGTGAGCGTCGCGAGGACGGACGTCGTCAGCAGGACGGTGAGGAGCGCGGCAGCGAGCAGCAGGCGGTGCGCCCGCGCACGCAGTAGTACGAACCCCGTCACCCGGCCCCCCGCCGTCGTTCGATCTGCGGGCGATGCTGTCAGAGGAGGGGCGCCGCGGGTAAGCGCTTGTGGGCAGGGCTTGACCGGATTGTGATCGGAATCCGGCGCCGTACGACCGGAATCCGGCCACCGGAACTCATACGTCGACCCGACGAGCTGATCCCGCCGGCCCTCGCCGGCCTCAGCTCATCGAACCCACTCGCCTCGGCCCAACGGACTCAGCTCTCCGTGTTCACCATCGAAGCCGCCGCGTACGTCAGGTAGTTCCACAGCGTGTGCTCGTGCTCCTCGGAGAGGCCGAGCTCCTCGACGGCGACGCGCATGTGCTTCAGCCAGGCGTCGTGCGCGGCCCGGTCCACGGCGAAGGGCGCGTGCCGCATGCGCAGCCGCGGGTGGCCGCGGTTCTCGCTGTACGTCGTCGGCCCGCCCCAGTACTGGATCAGGAACAGCGTGAGGCGCTCCTCGGCCGGGCCCAGGTCCTCCTCGGGGTACATGGGCTTCAGCAGCGGGTCCTCGGCGACGCCCTCGTAGAAACGGTGCACCAGGCGGCGGAAGGTCTCCTCGCCGCCGACCTGCTCGTAGAAGGTCTGCTCCTGAAGCGTGCCGCGCCGAATCTCTTTCACCCGTCCATGGTCTCAGACGGGGTGACCGAGGACTCAAGGCTTAGGACCACCCGTTCTGAAGGGGAGATTCCGGATCGTCCGGCCCCGGCGCTCGCCTCGCGGCCCGCACGGCAGCACAGTGGACCTATGGACACGCACGACCTCGCCGGCCCTGCCGGTCTTGCCGACCTCGCCACCCGGGCGCGGGCGGAGCTGGTGCGTGAGATCGAGGCGAGCGGGGCCTGGGACGCGGACCCGGCCTGGCGGGAGGCGTTCGAGGCGGTCCCGCGCCACCTCTTCGTGCCGTACTACTACGTGGGTGTCCGCGGCGGCTTCGAGCGGCTGTGGGGCGAGGACCCCGACTGTCGCCGGCGCGAGCGCTGGCTGCGCGGGGCGTACGCCGACGCCCCGCTGGCCACCCGGGTGCGCGACGGCGAGCTGATCTCCTCCAGCAGTCAGCCCTCGCTGATGGCGAAGATGCTGGTCGAAATGGGGATCGAGGAGGGTCACGCCGTCCTGGAGATCGGCGCCGGGACCGGCTACAACGCGGCACTGCTCGCCCACCGGATCGGCGACGCGCTCGTCACCACGGTCGACCTCGACTCCGAGATCACCGAGTCGGCGCGCAGGCACCTGGAGTCCGCGGGCCACCGGCCGACCGTCGTCACCGGGGACGGCGCCCGCGGTGTCCCGGAGCGCGCCCCCTTCGACCGGATCATGGCCACCTGCACGATGAACTCGGTCCCGCGGCCCTGGCTCGCGCAGTGCCGCCCGGGTGCCCGCATCCTCGCGCCGCTCGCCACCGGGCTGATCGCGCTGCGCGTGACGGACGCCGGGCACGCCGAGGGGCGTTTCCTGCAGACGCCCGCCTATTTCGTGCCGCTGCGCGGTGCCACCGGCCCCGGCCCGGAGCCCCAGCACCTGGGCGGGCTGCCCAGCGGAGCCACGAGCCACGAACGGTTCCGCTTCCTGCTCACCCTGACCGCGGGGAACCTCGACCCCCACGACGCGTACGCCCTGTGGCAGCGCGAGGAGGAGCCGGGCCGCGAGCGGTACGGGATCACGGTCAGCGACGAGCGCGTGTGGGCATGGCTGGACGACCCCGAGGGGCCGTACGCCTGGCCGCTGCCGTGAATCCCGTACGAGCGCGTGTATCCCGTACGAGCCGCCGCTTGCGGTTGGTCAGCCGCGCCGGACAGTGATCGTCGTCCAGGCGCCGACGTGCACACGGTCGCCGTCCTGGAGCGGTACCGGAACGAACGGCTGGATGGGCTCCTCGCCGCCGTTGACCGTGGTCCCGTTCGTGGAGTTCTGGTCGACGACCGCCCAGCTGCCGTCCGGCTGCTGGACCAGGACCGCGTGCTGGTGCGAGACACCCGGGTCCTCCGGCGGCACCGACAGATCGATGTCGGGGATGTCGCCGGTGGAGTGCCGTCGGCGGCCGATGGTGATCTGGTTTCCGGTGAGCGGGCGCTGCTGCTCCGGGGAGTACGCGGGCAGGTTGAGCCCCGCGGCCTCGGGGCCCGAGCGCTGCATCATCGCCATGAAGTACTCGCGGTCGGGGCCGATCGTCGCGGACCAGGTCAGCGGCTGCTGTTGCTGCTGCTGGTAGCCGGGCGGGGCCTGGGTCGCGCCGGGCTGCGGGTAGCCGTAGCCACCGCCCTGGCCCGGGCCGGGGCCCTGACCGGGGCCGGGACCACCGGGCGCACCGCCGGACGGCGGGGGGAGCACCCAGTCGTCGTCACCGGCGCCGAACGGCGGCGGGCCGCCGGGCCCCGGACGGCCGGTCTCCTGGGGGTACCCGGGAGGGGCCGGCGGACCCTGCTGCTGGAAGCCCTGCGGAGCCTCGGGGCCGCCGTAGCCCCCGGGGCCGGCGGGACCGCCGTAGCCACCCGGACCACCGGGACCGTCGTAGCCGCCGGGCGTGGGCCCGGGCGGCGGCGGGACCGGACGCGACGGGTCGCCGCCGAAGGCCGAGGGGTCGCCGGGGAAGGGCGGGGGGCCGGGCCGGGACGGGTCCTGGCCGTAGCCGTTCGGGTCCTGGCCGTACGGCGGGATCGGCTCCGCGGGACGGTTGACCTGCGAGGGGCGCGAGCCCTGGTACTCGAACGGATCCTGGCCCGTGCCGGGCCGGCCAGGCGCCTGCTGCTGGAACTGGAGCGCCGGGTTCGGCGCGCCGGGGGCCGGGGCCTGCGGTCGCGGGGCGGCCGGGGTGTACGAGGTCGCCGTGTTCGTCAGGAAGTTCCACCGGCACTCCTCGCAGAACGGCGCGCCGCCCTCACGGGGCGTGCGGCACTGCGGGCAGAGCTCCGGCGCGGGGTCCGGTACGGCGGACAGGTGCGGGCGGCCCTGGCCGGGCGGCGGGGGAGGCGAGCCGGGCGGCGGATAGCCGTATCCCGCGCCGGGGGGCGGAGGTGGCGGAGGCACGGCACCGGCCATGCGGTGACCGCAGACCTCGCACCAGTCGTCGGAACCCGACTGGTGTCCGTTCGGGCAGGTCGGCATGTCGGCGCTTCCCCCTCTCCTTTTCCGGTCGATCTGACCGGATATCTCCGGCTCCCCGCGGGAACCGGGCTCGCTACTTCTTTACACGAACAGTCTTTGTGGACCGTGTCTCAAGCGTCATCTCGTCGGCCTCTTCGACCTTTGCCTTCAATCGCACAGTACCTGCCGCGGCATCGACCACGTCCACCACCTTCGCAAGCAGTTTCGCAGTATCGGCATTCCCGGAGGCGCTGGCGAGTTGAACGGCACGTCCCAACTTGGCCGTTGCTCCGTCGGCATCTCCCGATTTGCGGAGATCCAGGCCCTGTTGGATGACTTGTGCCAGTTCCGCCTGGCCTGTGTAGTGCGCGACCTGCGGATTGATCGACGTGGAGGCCGACATGTCGTCGGTCCACACCGCCCGTACGAGCCCCTGCGCGCCCAGGTTCTGGACGCTTCCGTCGCCCTGCGGGATCACCAGCGAGATCCGGGCGGCCAGCATCTCCTGGCCGACTCCGGCCGAGGGGACCTCGACGCACACGTGGTAGTCACGCGACTCGTCGCCCCACGAGCCGGTGGGGTAGTCGCCGGCGCGCGGGCCGGCCTCGGTGCGCCGGTCCGTCAACTCCTCGACGGTGGGCGCGACCTGCTTGACGAACTTGATGGCGGTACCGACCGGTGTCCACAGCCGCAGCGCGACGTCGGCGACCTCCTTGCCCATCGCCGTCTCCATCATCTGCGTGAAGTCGGCGGACAGGGCGGCCGGGTCGGCGACGATGTCGGCGGTGCCGAGCAGCGCCGAGGCGATCCCGGTGACCTCCTTGACCTCCCAGTCCGTACCGACACCCCGCGCGTCGCAGGTGAAGCGCCCGGCGCAGGCGTCGAGGGCGGCCTTCAGGTCCTCCGGCGACTCGTGCTCGTTGCGGCCGTCGGTGAGCACGATGCCGTGCCGGATCGACACCTCCGCCGAGGACAGCAGGCGGTCGGCGAGCCGCAGCCAGGTGCCGATCGCCGTGCCGCCGCCCGCGCTCAGCCGGCGCAGCGCCTGCTTGGCCTGGTCCCGGGTCCGGTCGTCGGCGACCGCGACCCGGCCGCCGCCGGGATAGACCTCCTTGGCGATGTGCGTGCCGCCGATCACCGCGAAGTGCACCCCGTCGCGTACGGAGTCGATCGCGGCGGCCGTCGCGTCCCGCGCGCCCCGCATCTTCGTCGGCGGGTAGTCCATCGAACCCGAACAGTCGACCATGATCGCCACGGCCGCGTCCGGGCCCTGGCCCGCCGTGTACAGGTGCGGCGCGGCGACGGCGCTGCCGATGGTGCCGCCGCCCGTCGCGCTCACCGTGACGATCGCGTTGACCTCGCGGCCGCCCTCGGGCAGGTACTCGTTCTGGTACACGTCCACCGAGAACTGGGGCACGTTCGACTTGGAGAAATTGGCCATGCCTACTCTGATCCCCCTCAGGACTCCCGCGCCGTACGAACCGTACGGCGCGGGTGATGACTGGATGCGGACCGGTCCCCTCCGGTCCAAGCCCGCTCCCCGTGGCGCGGCCTCAGGCGGATCCTGCCCCCTGCGACGGGGCGGGGAACGGCACGATGGCCACTGTTACGTTGTCGTGGCCCCCGCCGTCCAGTGCGTGACCGACCAGGACCTGGGCGCTGTGCAGGGGCCGCAGCGCGGCGTCGAGGGGCACGACCTCGGCCATGTCCTCGGCTGCCTCCGCGTAGTTCCACAGCCCGTCGGTGCACACCACCACCACACCCGGCCGGTCCGGCTTGAAGGAAGCGGTGTGGGGTTCGAGTTCGTACGCGTCCGCGCCGAGCCAGCCCGTGATGGCGTGGGCGCGCTCGTCGGCGTACGCCTCCGCCTCGTTCATCAGTCCCGCGGCCACCATCTGCGCCGCCCACGAGTCGTCCTCGGTGAGCCGGGCCGGGGGTGAGCTGCGGTCGACGGGGACCCAGTAGGCGCGGCTGTCGCCGACCCAGCCGATGATCAGCAGGGTGGGGGTGACGACGGCGCCGACCAGGGTGCAGGCGGGCGCGTTCACGTGCGGGAGGTGCTCGGCGTCCGAACCGGGCGCGTCCGCCAGCGAGTTGACCGCGTGGGAGGCCGCGATGATCGCGTCGTGCATGGCCTGCTGCGGGTGGGTGCCCAGGGGCAGGGCGTCGAGGAGGGCCTCGCCCGCCGCGCGGGACGCGGCGAGGGAGGCCTCGTCGGGCCGGGTCGCCGAGGAGACGCCGTCGCAGACGATCGCGACGACCGCGGGCGAGCCGTCGGGCAGCGCGGTCGAGGAGATCGTGAAGGCGTCCTCGTTGCGATGGTGGCGCAGACCGCGGTCGCTGACCGCGGCGACCGCCCCCAACTCCTGCTCCATGTGGTCGCGTTCGCGTGGCTGCGCGTGTCCGCAGTTCTCGCAGTAGCCGTCGCTGTCCACGTTGCCCGAACGGCAGGCGACGCACAGCTTCGTGCCCGGGGCGGGCGTGGCCAGGTCGGCGGTCCGCGGGTCGGCGGGAGCCGCTGACACGGTCGGCGCGACGGCGGGTGCCGCCGCCGGCGCGGCAGGCTGCTGCGGAGCTGCCAGCGGGTACTCGTCCGGCTCCGCGGGCCGGTCGAACCGCACGCCCGACGGGCCCGCCACCGGCTCCTGCCCGGCCCCCGACGCGCCGACGGCGTGCGGGAGTTCGGACCCGCCCGACTCGGTGCCCCGCAGGTCCGTCGGCAGGTGCACCGGCGCGGGTGTGTCGGAGGAGTCCACCTCGGGGGCGACGGGCCAGTCCACGGACGGGGTGGCCGAAGGGGGCCGCGGCGCAGTGCCGTTCATGGTGATCGTCGGGCTGTCGGCCGGCGGTGCGGGCACCGCCGACAGGTCGAACCCGCACGCACCGCAGAAACGGTCACCCGCCTCCAGCGGCTCCTCGCAACTGGGGCACCGCGAAAGGGCCGTCGGCTGGGGCATCTGCGACATCAATCACACCCACGTCCGGGGGCGGTAACGGTTTGCACGTTCCACCAGGTCGATCCTCTCCTCGCCGCCCCGCGCGAGCCGGGCCAGCGTCCGGTACGAGCGCTCCAGACCGAAGCGGAGACCTCGCTCGTCCAGTGCGCTGCCGAGCAGCACATGTCCGCCGCCGGAAGCCGGAGCGGAACCCTGGCTACCGGAGAGTACCCAGTCCAGGGCGCAGCCAAGGACTTCCGTCGACAACTGCTCGCGTCGCACCGCATCCAGACCGTATCCGTCCAGCGCCTCGACCTGACCCGCGGCGGCGGTCAGATCGTCCAGGAACGGCGCGGCGGCCGCCTCCTGCGCCATCCGCTGCCGCAGCCGCGCCCGCACGGCCGCGACCCGCGCCGCCGTGTAGTGGATCGACGACTCCGGCACGGACTCCAGCGTGCGTACGGCGCCACGGCGGTCGCCCGCCGCGAGCTGCACGCGGGCCAGGCCGAACGCCGCGCTCACATAGCTCGGGTCGGTCGACCACACCAGGCGGTAGTACTCCGCGGCGTTGTCCAGCTGCCCGAGGACCTCCGCGCACAGGCCGAGGGCCAGCTTCGGCGCGGGCTCGCCGGGGAAGGCGTCGTAGATCGCGTCGAAGGACAGCGCCGCGACCTCGTGCTCCCCGGTGGCCAGCGCCGCCACGCCCCGGTACCAGACCACCCGCCAGTCGTCGGGGTGGTCCTTCTCCAGGGCCTCGATCGCCCTGGCCGCGCTGGTCAGTTCGCCCATCTCCAGCCGGGCCCGCAGCTCGCGCAGCCGCAGCTCCAGCGAGCCGGTCGGGGCCGCGTGCAGCGCCGTGATCAGCTCCGCGGGCGCCGAGGCCATCAGCCCCGCCAGGAAACCGGCGTTGGGGTCGGACGGGTCGACGTGCGGGATGGGCAGTGCGAGCGCGGTGGCGGCGGCCTGGACGGGCTTGACCAGGGTGGCCGCGGGGCTCGGCGGCAGCACCGGCGTCCCGTTCGCCCCGGCCGCTGCCGGCGCGCCCTTCTTCCCGCCCTTCACCCGTACGGGTGGCACCCGAGCCCCGAGCCGCGACACATCTCCGTCCAGTCGCCCGAACAACTCCGTGTCCGTGACCTTCAGTTCGGGCCCGAACAGCGTCGACAGCGCCGGGCGTGCGCGGCCCGTCTGCAGCGAGACGACCTCGCGCAGAACGCCCGTCAGCTGCTCCGCCATCTCCTGCGCGGAGGCGAACCGGCGGGCCGGGTCGGGGTCGGTGGCGCGGACGAGAAGCCGGTAGAACGACTCGTACTGGCGGAAGACCTCGATGTTGTCGGGGTCGGGCAGGGAGTCCACGAACACGTTCGTGTAGCCCTGGAAGTCGAAGGTGAGGACGGCGAGGGTGCGCGCGACCGTGTAGAGGTCGGAGGCGACCGACGGGCCGACCTCGGCGACCTCGGGCGCCTGGTAGCCCACCGTGCCGTAGATGGCCGACTCGTCGTCGTCCATCCTGCGCACCGCGCCCATGTCGATCAGCTTGAGCTGGTCCTCGGTCTGGATCGCGTTGTCGACCTTGAAGTCGCAGTACAGCAGGTTGCGGCTGTGCAGATGGCCGAGCGCCTCAAGCGCCTCGATGCCGTACGCGCACGCCTGCTCGACCGGCAGCGGATCCCGCTTGCCGTCCGGCGCACGGCGGTCGTTGGCGATCTCCTTGAGGGACTTGCCGCCGACGTACTCCATGACGATGTAACCGTCGAGGGAGCCGGTGCGCTGGTCGAGGTGCTCGACGAAGTTGTAGATCCGGACGATGTTGGAGTGCTCGATCTCCGCGAGGAAGCGCCGCTCGGAGATCGCCGCCGCCATCGCGTCCTGGTCGCCCGTGTCGAGGAGGCCCTTGAGGACCACCCAGCGGTCGGACACGGCCCGGTCCACGGCGAGGTAGACCCAGCCGAGGCCGCCGTGCGCCAGACAGCCCACGACCTCGTACTGGCCGTGCACGACGTCACCCGTGCCCAGCTTCGGTACGAACGAGTACGGATGACCGCACTTGGTGCAGAACCCCTCGGTGCGCCCGGGCCGCTCACCGCGCGAACGCCCCACCGGGGCCCCGCAGTCGGAGCGCGAGCAGAACCGCTTGCGCTCGGGCACCTCCGGGTTGTCCTGGACCATTCCGCGCGGGTCGGGCCGCGGCACGTCCGGTACCTGCACCAGCCCGACGCCGAGCCGGCTGCGCCCCGAGGTGCCGGAGGCCGCGCCGGAGCTGCGCACGGACACCGAGCGGCCCGTGGACGAGCCCGACAGCGAGCGCGACAGGCGCCCCGAGACCGAGCGCCGGGACTGCGAGGACCGCGACGACGTCCGCGAGCTGGCACGCGAACTGCTGCGCGCACTACTGCTGTTGGACCCGCGCGAACCCCTGCCGCCGGCGGTGATCCCGGTGGGCGGCGAACTCAGGCTCCCGTTGGTCGAGACGACCGGCGCCAGACCGCACGTGTCGCAGTACAGCTCGCCGCCGCCCACGTCCTCGTACGACCCCGAGCAACCGGGCCGCTGGCACTTGCGCTGCTGCTGACCGACAGGCTGCTGACTCACTCTCCATCACCTCTCACGCTCACGCGTCCGGCCCCCTCCGGTCGTTGGGCCCGCCCTGGTCGGGCACCCGTGGGCTGAGCAGATCGGCGGCCGCCCGCTGGTAGCGCAGGACGGCCTCCGCCGCGACACGCAGGTCGCAGGGCGCGCTCCACAGCATGCGCCGCGCCGCGTCGTAACGCTCGATGAGGAACGGGTCCTCCGCGAGCCCGTGCCGGGCGACCTTCGCCTTGTACGCGTCGAGGCGGCCGCGCAGCTCCGCGCGGACCGCCAGCGGCGCGGTGACCGCGGTCAACGACTCGCGGGCGCGCAGCAGTTCGTCCTCGGCCCGCTCCTCCAGTGCCTCCAGAAGCGGGGAGAGCCGGTGCCACTGGGCGTGTCTGCGGTACTCCGCGGCCGTCGCCAGCTGCTCCTGCAGCGCGGTCGGCGGACCGCTGACGGCGGGCACCTCGGACGCGGCGATCTTCGCGAGGACCTCGCCGCGGGCGCTGCGCGCCTCCGCGAGCGTGCGGTCCGCGCGGCTGAGCACGTCGCGCAGCTTCACGAGGCGGGCCTCCGCGTCCTGGCGGACGGTGAGCACCGCGTCGATCTCCCGGCGCACGTCCTCCAGGGCGCGCGCCTCGCGGTCGTACGTCGTGGTGTCCGGACGTCCGCCGCCGGGAGCCGAACTCCCCTGCGCGGGAAGCCAGTAGGCCAGCGGGTCGGACACCACCTGTTCCCGCAGGACCGTCAGGGTGTGGGTGATCTGTTCGAGGTCGTCGCCCGCCGGGTGCTCGCCGGGGCGCACGCCCACGGAGTGCGCGAGCCGCCGGGTGCGCTGGAGCTCCGCGGCCAGTAAATCGATCCGGGCGGGCAGCGCGGACCACACGGTGTCCGCGGTGACGACCATGTCGAGCGAGGACGCGTACAGCTCGTTCATCCGCTCCACGAGCGCGACCAGCGAGAAGCGCTCGCTGAGCTTGCCCGTGCCCGCGAGTGTCGGCGCGTTCGCCGTGGCCGTGGCGCTGCCGGCGACCGTGACGCTCTCGCCGCGCAGCAGCTCGGTGAGCTCCGCCAGGTCCTCACGGCTCGACCAGCGGCGGCGCGAACGGATCTCCCGCGCCGAGCGCAGCGCGTCCGTGTACGCGTCGAAGTACGCCCACAGCAGCGTGATCGACGCCTCCGCCGACGTCCAGCGCTCCTTGGTCGTGCCCGTGAGCTCGGCGCCTTCGAGGAGTCTGCGGCCCGCGTGGTCCTGCAGGGCGAGGAGCGACGTCTCGATCGCCTCGTGCTCCGCGCCGAGCCGCGCCAGCGCACGGTCCACCTCGTCCCGGTCCATCACCGGCCCGGGGGGTCCCGTGACGCCCATCGATCACCTCTCACTGCTCTGGTTGCCCGTAGTTGCTCAGGTTTTGCTGTGACGCTGCTTCGGTGTTGCTGGAGGGCTGCTTCGGTCGCTTGCGGTCGTTTCCGTCACTTGTACTTCGCCGTGGGCGGGTGCGCCGACTCGGAGTCCGCGCCCAGCGTCGGGGACAGCCACTTGTCGTACGAGGCGCGCCAGCCGCTCTTGCGGTAGTCGACGAGGACCTGGTTGACCCGGCGTACCAGATCGTCCGCCGTCTTGTTCATCGCCACGCCGTAGTACTCGGTGGTGAAGCGGTTGCCTTTGAGCTCGACCGTCGGGTCCTGTGCGGCCTGGCTCGCGGCGAGCGCGCCGTCGGTAACCACGGCGTCGACCTCGCCGAGCTGCAGCCTCACCAGGCAGTCGAGTTGGTTCGGGACCGTGGTGGATATGTCGGCGGAGGCGGTGACGCCGCCCCCGTCCTTGTCGGCCTTCAGCTTCTCGTACGCCGTCGAGCCGTCCGCCGAGCAGATCCGCTGCTCCGACAGCGACTTGTCGTACCCCGTGATGTCCGACTTCTTCGGTGCGAGGACCTGCTGCCCGGTCAGGAAGTAGGGCGCGGAGAACTTGACGTCGTCCAGACGCTTGCAGGTGATCGTCATGCTGCGGACCACCATGTCGACCTGGCCGCTCTGGATCGCCGGGATGCGCTGGTTGGTGGGGATGGCGTGGAAGCGGATCTTGTCCGGGCTGCCGAGGATGTCCTGGGCGATCCGGTGGGCCAGATCGATGTCGAAGCCCTCCAGGTCGCTGCCCTTCTTGGTGCTGTTGGGGTCGCGGTAGCCCCAGCGGTAGCTGTTCTGGTCGACGCCCACCGACAGATAGCCGCGCTTCTTGATGGCGGCGACCGTCCTGCCGCTCTCGTCGCCCGACGGGTTCAGGCTCTGGTCCTGCGCATTCGTGCTCGTGCACGCCGAGGCCCGCGCCTGCGTGCCCTGCGCGACTCCCGGGCCACCGATGCCCGTGCTGCCGTCGCCGCTCTTGCCGCCGCACAGCGGCAGCACCAGCGCGAACACGGCGGTGAGAGCGCAGGCGACAGCCATCGCACCCACGCCGCCCCAGCCCTTCAGGCTTGCCCTCAGGCGTCGTGCCGTCATTGTCGCTCCCCCTCTCACCGGTACTCCGACAGCCTGCGCCCGATGCCCAGCACCGCGCCCGCGGCGGCCAGCACGGCCAGCACCACCGCACCCAGCGCGAGGCCGGTCATCGCGCCCCGGCCGTCGCCCGCCGCCTGCTTGAACTCACCCTGCTCGTGCTTGATCGCCAGCGCGAGGTTCGTGTCCACGCCGCCGAAGCACTCACTCGTCGGCTTCTGCGCCTTGGTTCCGATGACCTTGTCCAGAGCGCCCTGGTAGTCGCCCGAGTCGTCGGCCCTGCGGGCCTCCGTGTGACGGGACTTCCACACCTTCATGTTGGCGGTGGCGGCCTTCACCGGGTCCGCGCCGTCCTTGTCGTCGGCGAGGCCCGCGGCCTCGGCCAGGCCCGTGGTGAGGGCGCTCATCTGCTTCTTGAAGTCGACGTCGAACTTGTCCTCGAAGACGTCCTTCTTGACCTCGACGGTCTCCGCACCCCGGCTGACCAGCGTCAGGTTCTCGTTGCCCCGGGCCTTGAGCGAGGCGATGCGCGCGTCGTTGAGGACGTGCAGCGAGCGGACGCCGTGGTCGTAGGACTCGTCGAGCCCCGCGCGGGCGACGCTGTGCCCGACGACCAGCCACAGCAGGACCACCGCGGACGCGGCCGTCGCGGCGGCCATTCCCTGGTTCAGCACCCGGTTCGTACGGCGGTAGTTGCGCCGCTGGGCCCAGGCCAGGCCGCCGAGCGCGACGACGCCCAGGGCGATCGCTGCCCACGGGTAGGGCCTCGCGTCGGCGTAGTCCGAACTCAGCCGCTGGTTCTCGCGCTTGTAGAGCTCCTCGGCGGCGGGGAGCATCTCGCTGCGCATCTTGTCGTCCGCGTACCGCAGGTAGGCGCCGCCCAGCGGGTAGCCCTGGCGGTTGTTGGCGCGGGCGCGCTCGACGAGGCCCTTGTACTCCGGCAGCAGCTTGTTGAGCTTGGCGATGGTGTCCGCGGACGGGGAGCCGGGCTCGGAGTTGGCGGCCGCGGTGATCAGCCCGTCCGCGGCCGTCCTGATGTCCTGCTCGTACTGCGTGCGGGACTCCGCCGTCTCCTGGCCGCCCGCGAGGAAGCCGCTGGAGGCCGCGGTGTTGGCGTCGGCCAGCGAGCGGTAGATGTCCGCGGCGCCGGCGCTCAGCGGCTGGCTGCTGTGCAGCACGTCGTCCGCGGCGGCCGAACGGTCCGTCATCTGCCAGGCGGTGACCGCGCCGAACGCGATGACCAGCAGGGCGAGGACGGCGCCGATGATCCGCAGCCGGCCGGGCTCCGTCGTCGCCGCGGCGCGCAGCTGGTCGACGCCCTCCGCGAACGCCGTACGGCGTGGGGGCCTCGGCTCGGGCACGGCGGGGCCGGGCGGCGGCACCGGAGGCCCGGACTGCGGCGGCACGGCCGGCAGCGTGGGCGCGCCCCAGCCGGGCGGCGCCGCGCTGTTGCCCTTCGGCGGGTGTGTCACCTGACCTCCCCCATGGTCATCCGTCGGTCACCTCGACCGTGTGCGCGAGAAGCACGGATGGAGGTGCACGGCGGCAAGTATTGCCGCCGGGACTGACATCCGCACAGGCCTTGACTGGATCTTGTTCGGATTGCAGCACATCCTTCGCATGCGCGGCACACCGCCCGACTTTCGCGCGGCACACCACCGGGACGGAAGCGCAGCACAAAGCTCCCCGCACCACCCCCCTTCCCATGAATACGCGATCGGGATCTGTTCGGTTCCCTCCGGGAGCCGGGCGGTTCACAGCAGGTCGGTCAGCCGCCGCAGACTCCGCCGTCCCTCACGCCGTACGCCCAGCGGGACCAGGGCCGCGCGCCCCGGCACCCGCACGCCTCCGGTGAACGCCACCCGCGTGCCCTCGCCTTCCGGGGCCGCGGCGACGCCGATCAGCAGGAACCGGCTCTGCAGCCAGCACCAGCCCGGCCGTTGCACCCCGCGCAGCCGGGCCCGCGGACCGTACCGGCTGCGGGCCAGCGCCTCGACTCCCTCCCCGCTCTCCCCGTGTCGCCGTACGACGCGCAGCCCCCGCATGTCGGGGACGACGAGTGCGAACCCGCCCTCCAGATCGCCCAGCAGGGCCTGGACGCGGTCGTACGGGGCGGCCACCCAGCCCTCGGTGACCTGGGCTCCGCGGATGCCGGCGGCGAGCGCGCGCAGCCGGCGTACGGGGTCCGGGTCGGCGGTCGGCCATGCGCCGGTTGTGCCGGGTCCGGTCGCTTCGGTCATGAGGTCCACGCCTTCCGGAAGGTGTCGCGCGCCCGGTGCAGCCGGGACTTGACGGTGCCGACCCCGATGTCGAGCAGCTCGGCAGCGGCCCGCTCGCCGAGGCCCTCCACGTCGCGCAGGACCAGCACGGCCCGGTGCTCGGGGGAGAGGCGGTCCAGTACGTCCCTGATGTCGGCGCCGAGTTGGGGGTCCCCGCGCGCGGGCAGGGTGCTCAGGTCGGCAGGCACCGCGCGGGCGGTGCGCCGGGCCAGCCGGACCGCCTCGCGCACCGCGATGGCCCGGACCCAGCCGCGCAGCGCGGCGGGGTTCTTCAGGGAGCGCAGCGACCGGAACACCGCGACCAGCGTCTCCTGTGCGGCGTCCGGCCCCTGGTCCAGGGCGATGGGGCCGCAGATACGGCCTACGTAGGGGGCCAGTTCGTCCAGCAGCTCGGCCATGGCGAGGGTGTCACCGCGCTGCGCGGCGCGCACCCGGCGGACCGTTTCCTCATCGGACACGTACGGCATCTTCCCAGCGGGCCTTGCCCTCCCGGAGGGAGGGGAGCTGTGGGCGGGCGACCTTGAGCGCGGCCGCGCACAGCACCGCGCACAGCGGGGTGTAGAGCCCGAGGTTGAGCCAGTAGAACGCCGTCCCGGTGTCCTGCGCAAAGAGCCAGTAGACGCCTGCCAGGGCCCGCAGGGACAGGCCTGCCGCCACCGCGAGGGTGCCTAGACGCAGCAGCCGGTGCGGGCGGCGTGACTGGGCCACGACGATGCCGCTCGCCGCAGTCAGGAGGGCGGCGAGCGGCAGCACGACGGGGGGTGTGAACGGGGCCTCCATGCCGAGCACCGCGTACGACAGGCTCTTCTCGTCGGCGGCGGGCCAGGTGGCGCCGGTCGCCCAGTAGAGGTGGAGCGCTGCGTCCGTGGTGAGGACCGAGGCGAGGAGGGTGGCGGCGCGGTGTTTTGGGCGGCTGGGCATGGTGGCCTCCTGGAGGGTGCGGTGAATCGACACCCTCCAGAGGAGGGGGGCGCGCGATTCGTTCCCCCCGACACCGATCTTCTTTCGCCCCCTCCGCCCCTACCCGTCCCGTACCCGGGGGCTCCGCCCCCGGACCCCCGTTCGCCCTGGACGGGCTTGTCCTCAAACGCCGGACGGGCTGAAACGCTCGTCCTCAAGCGCCGGACGGGGTGGTCTCGTAATGCGTTCGCACGCGCGTGTGCACCTCCTCCGGGGCCGAGGTGTGGTCCAGGCCCAGCAGGATCGCGCCCAGGACCGGGCTGGCTGTGACCACCTGGGGGACCGCCTTGGGGGCTCGGTCGGTGAGGAGGTCGTGGATGCGGTCGTCGAGTTGGGGGTGGCGGGCGGCGAGGATGCTGCCGCCGAGGAGGACCGGGGTCTCCTCGTCCAGGAGGCCGAGACGGGTGAGGGCGACCGTGGCCATGGCGACCACCTCGTCGGCGAGCCGGTCGACGATCGCGCGGGCCACCGGGTCGCCGTCCGCGGCGGTGGCGAACAGCACCGGGGTGAGCTCGTGCCGCCGGGAGTGCTCGATGTGCTCCAGGTGCAGCGCCTCGATCAGCGCGTACATGGAGTCGAGCCCGAAGTGCGCCGGCAGAGTGCGGGCCAGCTCGGTGGGTCCGCCCCGCCCGTCCTCGGCCCGCGCGGCGAACCACAGGGCCTCCTCCGCCAGGCCCCAACCGCCGCCCCAGTCACCGGAGATGCGGCCGATCGCCGGGAAGCGCGCGGTGCGCCCGTCGGGCCGCATGCCGACGCAGTTGATGCCGGCCCCGCACACCACGGCGACCCCGCGCGGCTCGGCGATCCCGGCCCGCAGGATCGCGAAGGTGTCGTTGCGCACCTCCACGGACGACCCCCACGCGCGCGCGTGCAGCGCGGCGGCCAACTGCTCCTCCTCCACGGGGAGATCGGCGTTGGCCAGACACGCCGACACATGGGCCACCGAGGTGACGCCCGCCTGGGCGAAGGCCTGCCCGACGGTCTCGGCGAGCGAGTCCACCGCCGCCCCGATGCCGACCGTCGGGGGCCGGAACCCGCCGCCGCGCGCCGTGCCCACGACATCCCCCGCGGCGGTCACCACGGCGACGTCGGTCTTGCTGTTGCCCGCGTCGATGGCGAGGACACCTGCCGTCACGCCCACGCGAGGTGCTCCCGGTTGTGGGCGATCAGCCGGTCGGTGAGATCGTCGGCGTACGCGTACTGGCCGATCAGCGGGTGGGCGAGCAGCGCCCGGAACACCCGGTCGCGGCCGCCGCGCAGGGCGGCTTCGAGCGCCAGGTCCTCGTAGGCCGTGACGTTCGCCATCAGGCCTGCGTACAGCGGGTCCACCGGCGGGACGGCGAGCGGGGTCGCGCCCTTGTGCCCGACGGCCGCCTGCACCTCGATGACGGCGTCGTCCGGCAGGAAGGGCAGCGTGCCCCGGTTGTACGTGTTGACCACCTGGTAGGGGCTGCCTCCCCCGCCGAGCAGCGAGGCCGCGAGATCCACGGCGGCCTCCGAGTAGTACGCGCCGCCGCGCTTGGCGAGCAGCTCCGGCTTCTCGTCGAGGGCCGGGTCGCCGTACATCTTCAGCAACTGCCGCTCCATCTCGGCGACTTCGGCGGCCCGGGACGGTTTGGTGCCGAGTTCGCGTACGACCTCGTCGTGTGCGTAGTAGTAGCGCAGGTAGTACGAGGGGACCACGCCGAGGCGGTCGACGACGGTGCGCGGCAGGCGCAGGTCGCCGGCGATGGCGTCGCCGTGCTCCGCGAGGAGCTTGGGCAGGACGTTCTCGCCCTCGGGACCGCCGAGACGCACACCTGTTTCCCAGGTGAGGTGGTTGAGGCCCACATGATCGAGGTGGATGTCGACGGGCGCGACGCCGAGCATCCCGGCGAACTTCCGCTGGAAGCCGATCGCCACGTTGCACAGTCCGACGGCCTTGTGCCCGGCCTGGAGCAGCGCGCGGGTGACGATCCCGACCGGGTTGGTGAAGTCGATGATCCAGGCGTCCGGGTTCGTACGGTGGACCCGTTCGGCGATGTCCAGCACCACCGGTACCGTGCGCAGTGCCTTGGCGAGGCCGCCCGCGCCCGTCGTCTCCTGCCCGACGCAGCCGCACTCCAGCGGCCATGTCTCGTCCTCCTGCCGTGCGGCCTGGCCGCCGACGCGCAGTTGCAGCAGTACCGCGTCGGCGCCCTCCACGCCGGCGTCCAGGTCGGAGGTGGTGACGATCCGGCCGGGGTGTCCCTGCTTGGCGAAGATCCGCCGGGCGAGCCCGCCCACCAGCTCCAGCCGCTCGGCGGCCGGGTCGACGAGCACCAGTTCCCCGATCGGCAGGGTGTCCCGCAACCGGGCGAAGCCGTCGATGAGTTCAGGGGTGTACGTGGACCCCCCGCCCACTACTGCCAGTTTCATAGTCAGCGTCAGCCCTTCACTCCGGTCAGCGTGACACCCTCGACGAACGCCTTCTGCGCGAAGAAGAACACGAGGATCACAGGGGCCATGACCAGCACGGTCGCGGCCATGGTGAGATTCCAGTCGGTGTGGTGCGCGCCCTTGAACGACTCCAGGCCGTAACTCAGTGTCCAGGCGCTGGTGTTCTCGGAGGCGTAGATCTGCGGTCCGAAGTAGTCGTTCCAGGCGCTGAAGAACTGGAAGAGCGCCACGGCGGCGATGCCCGGCTTCGCCATCGGCAGGACGACCTTCAGCAGTGTCTTCAGTTCCCCGCAGCCGTCGACCCGCGCCGCGTCGAGGTACTCGTTCGGGATGGTCATCAGGAACTGACGGAGCAGGAAGATGGAGAACGCGTCCCCGAACGCCATCGGGATGATCAGCGGCCACAGCGTGCCGGACAGGTCCAACTGCTTCGCCCAGAAGAGGTACATCGGGATGATGATCACCTGGGGCGGCAGCATCATCATCGAGATGACCAGCATGAGCGACAGGTTGCGGCCCCGGAAGCGGAACTTGGCGAGCGCGTACGCCACGGGGATCGACGACACGACGGTCAGGGCGGTGCCGAGGCCCGCGTAGATCAGTGTGTTCTTCCACCAGGTGAGGAAGCCCGGAGTGTCGAAGACCTTCTTGTAGTTGCCCCACTCCCAGGTGTGCGGGATCAGGTCGCGGCTGAGCGCCTGGCTGTCGCTCATCAGTGAGGTGAGGAGGACGAAGACGAAGGGCAGGACGAAGAAGAGCGCGGCGGCGAGGCCCAGGGAGTGGATCGCGACCCATTCCAGCAGGGCCCGGCGGCGGGCGGTGCGCTCGGCCGGGGTGACCGGCGTCTTCAACTCCACGGGCTCGTCCCGTACTTGTCGTACTTGCTGTACTTGGGTCATGGTCAGTCACCTGCCTGGATGAGGCCGCCCCGGCGCCGCATCAGGAACGCGGTGAACGCCATCGACAGGACGAAGAGCACGAGCGCGATCACACAGGCGGAGCCGTAGTCGAAGCGCTGGAAGCCGAGGTTGTAGACGAGTTGGGGGAGGGTGAGGGTCGACTTGTCCGGGTAGCCGGGCTCGAACTGCGTACCGGCGCCCTGGATCACGCCCGACGCGACCTTCCCTGCGATCAGTGGCTGGGTGTAGCACTGCATGGCCTGGATCACGCCGGTGACCACGGCGAACATGATGATCGGCGAGATGTTCGGCAGGGTGACGTACCGGAACCGCTGCCAGGCCGACGCGCCGTCCAGCTCGGCTGCCTCGTACTGCTCCCGGGGCACGTCGAGCAGCGCGGCCATGAAGATGACCATCAGGTCGCCGATGCCCCACAGGAAGAGCAGGGTGAGGGCCGGCTTGGACCAGGTGGGGTCGTTGAACCAGCCGGGGGCCGGGATGCCGATTTTCTCCAGGAATGAATTGACCGGCCCCGTACCGGGGTTGAGGAGGAAGGCGAACGACATCGTGGCGGCGACGGGCGGGGCGAGGTAGGGCAGGTAGAAGAGGGTCCGGAAGATGCCCGTCCCCGTCTTGATCTTCGTGATCAGCAGTCCGATGCCGAGCCCGAAGGCGACCCGCAGGGTGACCACGACGACGACCAGCCACAGGGTGTTGCGCATCGCGGGCCAGAACAGCGGATAGTGCTCGAAGACGTAGGTCCAGTTCTTCGTCCCGCTCCACGTCGGCGGTTTGAAGCCGTCGTAGTGCATGAACGAGAAGTAGATGGTCGAGAGCAGCGGATAGGCGAAGAAGACCGCGAAGCCGATCAGCCACGGCGACATGAAAGCGGCGGTCCGCAGTGCTTGCTTCCGGTGTTTCGTCGCGAGGCCGGCCCGGCGGTGCTTCTCGTCGAGGGTGAGGGTGCTCATGGCCGTACCGCTACTTCGCCTGCGCGATGTCCGTGTCGATCTGCGCGGCGGTCTTCTTCAGACCTGCCTTCAGATCCGTTGCCTTGCCGCTCTCGTAGTCGTATCCGAACTGCTGGAGGGTCACGAGGTACACACCGCCGTTGATGGACGCGGGAGTTGTCGTGGACTGGGGGTTGGCGGCGATGTCCAGGAACGTCTTGAAGCGCGGGTCGTACTTCAGCTTCGGCGACTTGAGGGCCGCCAGCGTCGAGGGCACGTTGTGGATGTCGTTGGCGAAGCCGACCACCGCGTCCGTGTTGGTGGTCATGTACTTCACCAGCTCCCACGCCGCGTTCTGCTTCTTGCTGGTGGCGGCGATACCGGCGATGGTGCCGGTGATGTAGCCCTTGCCGTACTGGCCCGCCTGGTCGTCCGGTACGGGCAGCGGGGCGACGCCTATCTCGAAGCCGGGCTTGGCCTCCTCGGCCATCCCGAGCCGCCACTCGCCGTCGAGCTGCATGGCGACCTGGCCGGTGTGGAAGGGGTGCTTGGAGCCCCACTCGTCACCGAGCTTGGAGCGGTAGGTCTCCAGCTTCTTGTAGCCGCCGAGTTCGTCGACGAGCTTCTTCTGGAGGGTGAAACCGGCCGTGAAGGCGGGGTCGTCGGCGACGTTCGACTTTCCGTTCTTGTCGAAGTACGTCGGCGAGAACTGCCCGAAGTAGTGCTCGGTCGTCGACTCCCAGCCGTGGTAGTTCGGCATGAATCCGAGCTGCTTGAAACTGTCGCCCTGAGGGATGGTCAGCTTCTTGGCGTCGGCCGTGAATTCGGACCATGTCTTCGGCGGGTGCGCGATGCCGGCCTTCTTGAAGGCGGTCTTGTTGTAGTAGAGCCCGTACGCGTCGCCCAGCAGCGGCACCGTGCAGCGGTTGCCTTCGAACTGGGTGTACTCGTTCATCGTCTTCGGGAACGTCTTCTCCGGGTCGATGTCCGCCTTCTTGAAGAAGGGGTTGAGGTCGACGAGCGCCCCGGAGGAGCAGAACCTGCCGACGTTGTTCGTGGTGAACGACGAAATGACGTCGGGGGCCTTTTCGCCACCGGTCCGAAGCGACTGGTTGATCTTGTCGTCGGTCATGTTGCCGACGACGTTCACATGGATGTTGGGGTGCGCCTTCTCGAAGCCGTCGACCAGCGACTGCACGGCCTTGACCTCGCCGGGCGCGCTCCACGCGTGCCAGAAGTTGATCGTCGTGTCCTTGGACGCGTCGTCACTGGCGCCGGAGTCGGACTGGCCGGTACAGGCGGTGGTGAGGAGCGCGAGGCAGGCGCAGGCGGCGAGAGCGGCAGCCGCCCTCCGGGACACTTCGGGTACGACTTTCCAAGACTTTTCGGGCATGACGGGGTCTCCCAAAGGCATGGCAGGGCACGGTGGTGAGGGTGAGGTGGTGTGGGCTGAGGTGAAGGTGAGAGGGGTGGGCTCAGCGCGAGGTGTCGAAGACCTCGTCACGGGTGGCCGCCAGCGCGCTTTCCAACGCGCCGCGCAGCACGGGGTGTTCGGGTACGTCGCCGACGACGAGGCGCGGCCGGGACGCGGCCAGCTCCTCCAGCTCGTCCTGGACCAGAGCGCGCAGCGTCTCTCCGCCGGCGGAGAGCGAGGCGCCGCTGAGGACGACGAGTTCGGGGTCGAGCACGGAGACGAGCGAGGCGAGACCGGTGGCGACGCCGGTCGCGTACGTCTCCAGGAGCCGGCGGTGCGGTCCTTCGTTGCGCTCGGCGGCCTCGGCGACGATCGCCGCGGCGGCCTCGGCGTAGGGACCGGTGGGCAGGTCCTCGATGCCGAGTTCGCGGGCGAGTTTGGGGATGGCCTGCGAGCCGGCCAGCTCCTGGTAGCCGCCGCTGTTGGCCTTGGTCACATGGCGGACGAGGGGCGCGCCCGGCACCGGCAGGAAGCCGACCTCGCCGGCGCCGCCGGTCCAGCCGCGGTGCAGCCGGCCGCCGAGGACCAGGGCGGCGCCGAGACCGCCCTCGTTCCACAGCAGCACGAAGTCGTCGTGGCCGCGGGCCGCGCCGAGCCGCTGCTCGGCGATGGCGACGAGGTTCACGTCGTTCTCGTACTCGACCGGCATCGGCAGTGCGGCCGCGAGTTCGTCGAGCAGGCTGGGGGAGTGCCATCCGGGCAGGTGCGAGGCGTACCGCAGGCGGCCGGTGCCCGGGTCGAAGGCGCCCGGGGTGCCGATGACCACCCGGTGGATGTCGTCCCTCGCCAGCCCCGCCGCCTTCACCGCTCCGTCGAGGGCGTCGGTGACCTGGCGTACGACGGAGGGGGCGGAACGCTTTTTGGGGGTGGGGAGTTCGTACTCGCCGACGGTGCGGCCGGTGACGTCCGCGACGGCGGCGAGGATGCGCTCGGGGGTCACATCCAGCCCCGCCGCGTGGGCGGCACCCGGATTGACCACGTACAACTGGGCGTTGGGCCCCGGCCGTCCCTCGCTGGTCCCCGTCATCAGTACGAGCCCGGCGGCCTCCAGCCGGGCCAGCAGCTGCGAGGCGGTCGGCTTCGACAGTCCGGTGAGCTTCCCGATCCGCGTACGGGACAGCGGGCCGTGCTCCAGCAGGAGATCGAGCGCGGCGCGGTCGTTCATGGCGCGCAGGACGCGCGGAGTGCCCGGCGTACCGGCGGATCCAGCCATGCGTGTCGACACCTGCCTTTCCAACTGGCCAGCTTTCCAGTGACGGGGTGGAGGTGTCCATCCCGTGATCACTGTTAGGAAAGTTTCCTATTGATGAGAGGAACGTAGGCCCGTGGCCTCGGGGGCGTCAATACCGGCCACGGGGGCAATCAAGTCGTTATGCGCGCGACGCCGGGCTGCGCCGCTCCGCCTGGTGCGCAGGGACACGTGAGTGTGACCAGTGATCCAGTGAATCGTTTCCGCATGAAATCGCCCCGTAGGGTGCACAAAAATGCAAATGGCCCACATGTCCACCTTCATGGGTGCAGTGGGCCTTCACTGGAGGAGCTGCCCGTGCGGGTTCGTCGTCTCATTCCGATCGCCCTGGCCGCCGTCCTGGCGAGCGCCGCCGCGGGTGTCGTCACCGCCACGCCGGCGGCTGCCGACCCGTGCGGCTTCTACGAGACGGGGTCCGACGCCTTCTACAACCACTGCACATCCGACCGCTCGAACGTGGTCATCAAGGTGGAAGTCGCCTGGGGCCCGGACTACGAGACGTGCGTCGGCCCCGGCAGGTCCTGGCTCGGCTCCGCCTCGAAGATCCAGGGTGCGCACTACACCGGCCGCACCTGCTGACAGCGCACAGGAAGGGGGCGCCCGGAGAGTTCCGGGCGCCCCCTTCGTCGTACGAGTCGAGGACGAGTCCTCAGCGCTACCGCACCGCCGGCCGCTGCGGAGCGAGCGGGGTGGCCGCCTCAGCCTGCGGGGACGCGGAGTTGGAGTACACCGAGGGGGCCGCGACGGTCGCCGTCGGGTCCGGGATCTCGTCCTCCGGCTGGGCCGGGAGGCCGCCGACGAGACGGATGTCGGCGGCGTCGAAGGCACGCTTGATACGCCAGCGCAGCTCGCGCTCGACGCCCACCGACTTGCCCGGCATGGTCTTCGCCGAGACGCGTACGACCATCGAGTCGATCAGCACGCTGTCCAGGCCCAGCACCTCGATCGGGCCCCAGAGCAGCTCGTTCCACGGCTCGGCCTTGCTCATGTCCTCGGCGACCTGGTCGAGCGTGGCCTTGACCCGGTCCAGGTCCTCGGAGGACTTCACGGTCACGTCGACGCCCGCCGTGGCCCAGCCCTGGGAGAGGTTGCCGATGCGCTTGACCTCGCCGTTGCGGACGTACCAGATCTCGCCGTTGTCGCCGCGCAGCTTGGTGACGCGCAGGCCGACCTCGATGACCTCGCCGGAGGCGACGCCCGCGTCGATGGAGTCCCCGACGCCGTACTGGTCCTCCAGGATCATGAAGACACCGGAGAGGAAGTCCGTCACCAGGTTGCGCGCGCCGAAACCGATGGCCACGCCCGCGACCCCCGCGGAGGCCAGCAGCGGGGCGAGGTTGATCTCGAAGGTGGCCAGCACCATCAGCGCCGCGGTGCCCATGATCAGGAAGGACGCCACCGAGCGCAGGACCGAACCTATGGCCTGCGAGCGCTGCCGGCGCCGCTCCACGTTCACCAGCAGACCGCCGAGCGCGGTGCCGTCGACCGCCTGGGCCGTGCGGTTCATCCGGTCTATCAGCTTGGTGATGGCGCGCCGTACCGCCACTCTCAGGACCGCCGCGATCACCAGGATCAGCAGAACCCGCAGACCGATCGCGAGCCACGTGGACCAGTTCTGCTGGACCCAGCTCGCGGCGTTGGTCGCGCTTTCCTGGGCGTCCTGGAGCGTCGGCGTCACCGGCTCCGTCGAGGTCGCCGAGGGGGACGGCGAGGGATCGACGGCCGGCAGGGCCGACAGGACGGTCGAGAACACAGCAGGTACCTCCAGGCGTAGCGGTCCGCCCGCGGCAGGGACACAAGAGGGGCACCGGTCGGGCAGGCCCACCACACTATCGGGGCATTGTGTGTGGATCGTTGCCGTGTTCGAGGGAGAGACTGTGCTCACCTGGGGATGAACAGGATGTGGTCCCGGGGATGTAGAAGGTGTGGTCGAAAACACTCCCAGCCCGTTACCGGGACATGGTGGCGCTTCCACCAGGCATGAGGGGAGACTGACTACAGATCGTCCCGGCGCGAGCCACGCGCCGCCGGCGTACAAGGAGGCATCCGTGCCGCATGTCCTGGTCCTCAACGCGTCGTACGAGCCCCTCGGCGTCGTACCGCTCCGCCGTGCGCTCGTCCTCGTCCTTGAGAACAAAGCCGTCTCTCTTGAGGAGTCCGGCGCCTTCCTGCACAGCGCAACCGTTACTGTCCCCGCACCCAGCGTGGTCCGGCTGAAGAGGTTCGTGCGGGTCCCTTACCGGGGGCCCGTCCCGCTGACCCGTCGGGCGCTCTTCGCCCGCGACGGCGGCCGGTGCATGTACTGCGGTGGCGTCGCAACCAGCGTCGACCACGTCATCCCGCGCAGTCGCGGGGGTCAGCACGCCTGGGACAACGTGGTGGCGTCGTGCCGCCGCTGCAACCACACCAAGGCCGACCGTCACCTGGTCGAGATCGGCTGGCGCCTGCGCCATAAACCCGCCCCGCCGTCGGGGCTCGCATGGCGCATCATCGGAACCGGGCATAGGGACCCGCGCTGGCTGCCGTACCTGCAGCCGTACGGCGCGGAGGATGCGATGGCCCGGATCGACGGCATTTCCGCCTGACGATCCGGGCTTTTACGTACCTGCCGGCCCCGTTCCGAAAGGCCCCACGCCTTCCGTCAGGCGCGGGGCCCTTCGGGGCGGGCGCCGCGACCCGCGTACAGTGCCGTGCCGATCACGAAGAGTGCCAGGGCGACGGCCCAGGCCCCGAGCTGCGGCCCCGACTGGAGAGGCCAGGTCAGGGCCGTGCGGGCCCTCATGCGCGGCGCCGAAGCCGAGAAGTACACGGCACTGAAGTACAACGTCGTCGGCAGCCAGCTCACCCGCGCGCCGCACAGCACCGCCGAGAGGGCCGTCAGGCCGGTCGCCCCCAGCGTGTTGCGGACCATCCCCGCTGCGCCGAACACCTGCGAGTTCCCCGGGAGGGCGAGGGCCAGCGCCGTCGCCGCGAGCGCGGTGAGCAGCAGGAGGTGGGTCAGCCGCCGCGGCCACCACGGGCGTACGGCGGTGTCGTCCAGGTCGCGGGTGTGGGAGTGGAGGCTGACGCCGATCGCGGCCGAGGCCAGCAGGGGAGCCAGCGAGAGCAGCGGAACCCTGCGGTCCGGGTCGAGGTAGAAGTCCGGGCGGCTCGCCATCCACAGGGTGAGCAGCGCGGCGCAGCCGAGCGCGGCCAGCGTGGCCGGGACACCGCGGGAGCGGCCGTACAGCGCGAGTGGGGTCGAAGGGGTGCTCACAGGGCCGGGACCTCCTTGGGGTCCGGGTCGCAGTCCCGGGCCGTGGCGAAGTACGTGCTCAGCCAGGTACGACGCTGGTCGTCGGACATGGCGGTGAGGTGCTCGTAGGCCTTGTCCTCGGCGCGGAGCCGCGCGAGCTCCTTGTCGTCCCCGCGCTGCCGTGCGCTCGCCACCGACTGGTCGTGCAACTCCTTGTCGAGGTGGCGCGGAGCCAGCCAGCGCACCATCGCGGCGTCCGCGGTCCTGACCCGCTCCGCGGACGGCACCCCGTCGCAGTCCTGGCGCACGAGCGCGAGGGCCGCCTCCCAGGTGTACTGCTCCGGATCGGTCACCCTGGCGCGTACGGCGCTCCAGCCGAACGGCGTGAGCATCGGCAGCTGCGCCTCGTCCCGGTGCGGCTCGCCCGGCCGGTCCTCGAAACGGACCGGAAGATTCCGTACGCCCCTCAGTCGGCCGGTGAGACCGGACAGGGCGTCGGCGACCTCCGGCAGCATGCCCGGGTAGGTGGCGTTGACGCAGACGCGCGGGGTGGTGGAGTCGTCGCACACCTGGTGACGAGCGAGCGGGTTTTCCTGCACCAGGCCGTCGCCCGTCTGGACCAGCAGGACGGCGGCGCCCAGCGCCGCCGTGAGCGGCAGCAGCGCGGTGGCCCGGCGGCGGGCGGCATGCGCCAGGGCCGCCGCGACGGCGAGACCGGTCGTCCACACGGCCAGTGCGAGCGGGTACCACCACAGGTGGAGGTCGTCGTGGGAGCCGCGCACGAAGGCGAGGGCGAGATAGCGAAGGGCGGACTGTGCGCCGTTGAGCATCCCGAACAGGACGAACGCGGCCAGCGCGAGCGCCGGAGCCGTCAGCCGCCAGGGCGCGACCCGCCCGATCACATGGCCGAGCAGCGAGCAGGCGGCGAGCGCGATCGCGGTTCCGGCGAAGACGGTCGGCTCGGGGGCGCCTGCCGAGGCGTACGGCGCACAGGCGAGCAACGCCCCGGCGACCGCGGCCAGGTACGCCGTCACCAGCCAGCCCGCGAGCGGCAGGGCGGCGGTCGACAACTGCGCCAGCGGTGTCCGGGAGACCGAGGCACGCAGCTCCGTCATTCCCCGCCGGTGCTCCCGGCCGCCCTGCCAGGCCCCCGCCGCGAGCGCGAACGGAGCGCCGATCAGACCGGCACCTATGGCCAGACGGCCGGAGGTCTCCCCCCAACTGCCCTGCCACTGATCGGCCGTGAACACGAGCCCCCAGACGAGCGCCACGAGGAACGCCGCACCGGCCCAGGGGGCGAAGCCGCGCAGCGCCTCGGCGCGCAGGGGAGGGCGGCGCGCGGGGGTGGTCCGAGGGGCCACGGGGGCGTTGCCGGGCGGTGTTTGCAGGGTCTGTGCGCTCATCGGGCGGCTCCCGTCGCCCGGTGGGACCGGCCCGAGGGGCCCGAGAAGCCGGACACGGCGGCGCGGTGGCCGCGCAGGGCCGCGGTGTAGCCGCGCTCGAAGGCGTTGCCGTCGCTCTCGTCGCCGTCCACGCCGAGGGCGGCGAGTGACGCGGGGGTGCCCCGGTAGGCGACCCGGCCGGACTCGATCAGGGTCACCTCCGTACAGGCGGCGGCCACGTCCTCCACCAGGTGGGTGGAGACGAGCACGGTCGAGGACCTGCCCAGGTCGCGGAGGAGTGCGCGGAACTCGACGCGCTGCTCCGGGTCCAGGCCCGCGGTGGGCTCGTCGAGGAGCAGGATGCGCGGGTCGTTCACGATGGCCTGCGCGATGCCGACGCGGCGGACCATGCCGCCGGACAGCGTCCTGACCTTGGCGTCGATACGGTCGGCGAGCCCGACGCGGTCCACGGCCCGCTCGACCGCGGCCGGGGTGGCGGCGGCAGGCAGCTCCTTCAGCCACGCCACGTACGCGACGAACTCCCGCACGGTGAAGCCCGGGTAGTACCCGAAGTCCTGGGGCAGATAGCCGAGTTCACGGCGTACGGCGCTGCGCTCCCGGTGGCCGCGCAGATCGCCGCCGAGCATCTCGACCCGGCCCTCGGAGGGCGCCGCGACCGTCGCCAGGACCCGGATCAGGGAGGTCTTGCCGGCGCCGTTGGGCCCGAGCAGGCCGTGCACACCCGGGGCGAAGTCCAGGTCCACGGCGTTCAGGGCGGTGGTCCTGCGGTGGCGGACGGTCAGCTTGGAGAGACGGATGGAAGGGGGTGCGGTCGCGGTGCTGGTCACATCGTCTCCAGACGGTCGTACGCGGTGCGGCGCGCGGCGAGGAGGAGGGCGCACAGCACGGCTGCGGCCGCCCAGCCTCCCTGGGGTGCGGCGCCGGTGAAGTAGAGGTCGAGTTGATGCGTGAGACGGGCCGTCAGACCGGCGCTGGAGGAGGCCAGGCCGGTCCCGGTGGCGGTCAGGACGGGCGCCGCCAGCGCGAGCAGCCAGCCCCCGCCGACCACCGCCGTGCCGATACGGCAGCCCACGTACCCGGACAGCAGCAGCGAGCCCAGCGTCAGGGCGAGCCCGGGCAGCAGCCAGGCGGCCGCCGCCGGGGCCTCCGGCAGCCGGGGCGGGGCGGCCGGCAGCAGCAGCCCGGCGACCGTGAGCAGCGGCACGCTCAGCGCCAGCACGGCGGCGGTCCGGGTCAGCAGCAGGCGCAGCCCGCTCGACGGTGACGCGGCGGTGATCTCGTGCAACGGATCGGCGTGGCGCCCGTACGACAGGGCGACCCCCGCCAGGGGCATCGCGGGCGCGAGCGCCAGCAGCAGCGGCTTCGCGCCGCCGAACCCGGCCACGTACGCCAGTGCCACCGCTCCCACGGCGACCAGGACCACGGCCCCGGTCCAGGCCCCGCGCATCGCGGGCCCGGCGGCCCACAGGATCCGGCCGAACCGGCCCCCGACGGCTCGAGCCCGCGCCGTGCGGTGGGTCGGTGCCGGCGCCGCCGCTCCCACCGCGTCCAGGACCGTGTCGCGCACCTCCGCCAGGACGACCCCCGCCGCGCCCTCGCGGGCCGCTCGGGAGACCCGGGCGGCGCAGTTTCCGCAGCTCTCCAGGTGCTTCTCCAGGGACCAGGCGTCCGCATCCGGAAGGGAACCGTCCGCGTAGCGGGCGACGAGGTCGTCCGGGGCGTGCCAGCTCGCCCCACCGGTCGTGCCCTTCGTGCCGTTCCTGTCGTTGCTACGGCTCATGCTGCTCATGCCAGGCCTCCCAGCGGGGACGGGTCGAGCTGGGCGAGGGCCGCGCGGAGCTCGGCGCGGGCGCGCATGGCGCGGGTCTTGACGGTGCCCTCGGGGATGCCGAGGAGGCGGGCGGCCTCGCGGGTGGTCAGCCCGTCGACGACGGTGGCGCGCAGCACCTCGCGCAGCTCGGGCGAGATGCGGTCCAGGGCGGTGCCGACGTCCCCGTACTCCAGGCCCGCCAGAACGCGTTCCTCGGCGGACGGTGCCGGCGCCGCGTACTCCACCCGCTCCACCCGCTCCACCCGCTCCACCCGCTCCTGCACCCGCCGAGCGTCCACCAGGCGCCGCGCGGCGATCGTCCACAGCCAGCCGCCGGCCTCGGTCCCGCGGTACGAGGCGGCCGACCGCCACACGGTCACGAAGGTGTCCTGCAGCACCTCCCGCACGACGTCGGGGTCCCCGCAGCGCCGGGTCAGCCGCACATGCAGCCACCCGGCGTGCCGGTCGTACAGCGCGGCCATCGCCGCCGAGTCCCCGTGCGCGACGGCCCGCAGCAGCGCCGCGTCCGTAGCGTCCTCCCGGTGGCCCCTCATGGGGCGGAACAGTCTCACACCCCGTCTATCGATCACCTTGTGGCCATCGGTTCACAAGAGCCGCTCGCAAAGGACGGGACGCGGCTCACTCCGCCACGGCGTACGCCTCCACCGACCACAGCGAATACCCGAACCGCGTCGCCCGCTTGTCCCCCTGCACCCGTACGTAGCGGACGTCGCGCTCGTCGAACCGGACGGACTCACGGCCGCCGCGGCCGTCCCGGACCGTCGCCGCGGTGCGCCAGGTGCGGCCGTCGGCGGAGACCTGGATGCGGTACGCGGAGGGGTGGGCGTCCTGCCAGTGCAGGACGACCTGGCCGAGGCGGACCGGCACGACCGGCTCGTTGAGCCGCACCTGCCACCAGGCGCCATCCTCGACGGGGGAGGACCAACGGGTTCCCGGATCCCCGTCGTTCGCCGCCCGCGCCGGGAAGTCCGGCGTCTCGTCACCCGAGGAGGACGTTTGTCCGCCCAGCGCGAGATCGGGGCCCGTCGTGCGCGGGAAGGCCCGGACGGTCACCGTGCGCACCGCGTCACCGAAGGCGAGCGTGATCTCGTACTCCCCCGAGGGCGTCCCGGCGGGGACGGAGACCTCCACCGGAACGTCAACGGCCGTACCGCGAGGGAGAGTCGACTTCCTGGGGACGTGCACCTCGATGCCCTTGGGTGCCCGCACCGTCAGCTTCCCGTGCGTGTCGGCGGGCCGCAGCGATGTCAGCCTGGCCGTCACCCGCCCGCTGCCGCCGATCTCGACGTCCGCCTCGGCGCGCGCCAACTCCAGTGCGGCGCCGGGGGAGTCGGCGTACCACGGCACGAGATGGCGTACGCGCGAGGGCACCGCACCGCTCACGCGCAGGGCGTCCGCCCGGAGCCGGCAGGGGAGTTCGGTCGCGCCGCCCGTGGAGAGCGCGCCGAGCAGGCGCCAGCCCTCGCCGGGTACGTGCGCCTCGACCGAGCCGGGGGTGCCGGGCTCGGTGAGAACGGTCACCGTGCTGAGCGTGCGGGCGCGGGGGAGGCGCACGGTGCGGCCGTCGCCGGCGTTCGCGCCAGGACCGGGCTCGGCGCCCGGACCGGGTTCAGCGCCCGCACCGGGTTCGGCGGCCGGCTCGTGGTCGAGGCCCGCCCAACTCTCGTACGCCGTCCGGGCTTTGGACAGGAAGGGGCCGAGGACCCCCTTGCCGACCGTCACCCGGCTCGCCGCGAGTTCGGCGCGGGCCCTGTCGAGGGCGCGGTATGCCGCCCAGGCCGCCGTGGCGTCGCCGTCCGACTGGGCGCGCAACATGGCCAGTGCCGTCTCGCCCACCTCGCCGTAGCGCGCCAACTTCTCGGTCCAGGGCGCCACTTCGGAGGCCAGGGAGCTTCCGGACAGTCGCTCGGGGATCTCGCGCAGCACCGTGAACGCGGCACGCAGCCGCTGCTCCGCCCGCGCGTTCGCCGCCTTGTCCGTCGTCGTGCGCGCCTGCCAGAACGCGGCGAGGAGCGGACGCAGATACGCCGACTCGTCGCCGTCGAGGACCGACGAGGCGTCGTTGCCGGCCAGCGCGGACAGCGCCTCCTCGCGGCGCCTGTCTCCGGCCGCGAGGTCGTCGATCGCCGCCTTCCAGGACTCCTCGGGGCGGTAGTTGCGAGGGTTCCAGGCGAAGTCGGCGGCGGTGAACAGCGGGATGCGGGAGGCCGCGGCCTGCTCCATCCCGTTGGCGAGCAGTGCCGCCGAGCCGGTCGCGACGGCGGGTTCACGGCCCGTGTAGGGGCCGAGGAAGACGCGGTCCTGCGCGTAGTCGTTGACCGGGTAGTTGTCCATGGTGACGAGCCGGTGCCCGCCGAACGCCGCCCGGGCGCGGGCGAGTTCGCTTCCCGTGATGGTCCGCGGCACGACACCCACGCCCGTCCACGCGACCTCGACACGCTCGTCCAGCGCGCTCGCGAGCGCCCGCCGGTAGTCGGTCGAACCGTCCTGGAAGTACTCGGTCGGCATCAGCGACAACGCGGCCGCGTCCGGGTGCCGTTCGGCGAGCTGCCGGGCCACCTCGTTCGCCACGCGCGCCTGCGCCTTCGCGGCCGCCTCGGAGCCGGAGCCGAACGTCCCGGCGTCCGCGTCGCAGTGCCACTCGCTGTAGCTGACGTCCTGGAACTGGAGCTGGAAGGCCCTGAATCCGAGCGCCCACATCGCGTCGAGCTTGCGGGTCAGGGCGCGCACGTCGGCGTCCGACGAGAAGCACATCGCCTGCCCGGGGGCCACCGCCCAGGCCAGGGTGACGTGATTGCGGCGCGCCCGCTCCGTCAACGTCCGGAAATCCGCCCGCTGCCGGTCCGGGTACACCTCGCGCCAGCGCTGCTGGCGGTAGAGATCGTCTCCGGGGGCGTACACATAGCGGTTCTGCTTGGTGCGGCCCATGAAGTCGAGCTGTGCCAGGCGCTGTTCGCGGGTCCACGGGGTGCCGTAGAAGCCCTCGGTGGTGCCGCGCACGGCGGTGCCGGGCCAGTCGCGCACGACGGCTCCCGCGATCCGCCCGGCGGGGCCCGTCAGCTGACGGAGCGTCTGCACCGCGTGGAACAGGCCGTCCTCGCCGACGCCCGCGAGAGCGACCGTGTCATGGCCCTCGAAGCGGCCGACCGCCAGCCGGTAGCCGCCGGAGGGGAGGTCCGCGCGGGGTGCGGCCCCGAGCGCGGTGAGCGCCTCGTCCCACGGGGTGGCCGCGCGCGCACCAAGAGCGTGCGAACCGTCGGCGGCCGCGCTCCCGGCATGCCCGCCGAACCCGTACGCCCGGCCCGCGCCCTTGGTGCCGTCGGACCCTGCCCCCGGCCCTGTCTCCGCCCCCGGCCCCGGTCCCGACTCCGCCTCGGTCCCCGCACGCACCACCAGCGCGCCGGCGGGGAGCGTGTCCCCCGCGTGCGCCGTGGTGATCCTCCGCGCACCCGCAGCGCGCAGCAGCGCACGCAGCGCGTTGAGGGCGTACGGGTCGGTCACCGCGCCCCTCGTTTCGTCGGTCAGCAGGACGACCTCGTCCGGGACCGCGACCGGGGCGGAGCCCGCGCGCAGCGACTGGGGCCGGGGCCAGACCGCGGGCAGCGTGGCCGCGGCCGGCGTCCGGTCGTCCGCGGAGGCCGGCGGCGCGTGCGGCGCCGCGACGACGGCGGGAGCCGCGCCCAGCGTGCCCGCGACGACGGCGATCGCGAGGGCGACCGCACCCCGTCCGCGCCGCGGCTGCCCGGGCAGCCGTCCGCCTTGCGTGCCTCGTTCCGCCGCCGTCCCACGCCGGAGCTGCACCGGCCCCCTCCTCGTCGCTGCTCGACTCGGCCCCCACGGCTCTGTCAGGGCGGCCACGACCCCACCATTCACGCGGTGGAGGTGTCAACGGGAGGAGGTGACGATGCCGGGGGGAGTAGCCGTTGTGCGGCAATTGCCCTAGCCTGCACAAGGTGTGACCAGTGCCATGTTGTTCGGTGATTGCGTTCCCGTGCGTCTGCGGATGCGCTCGCTGGGTAGGGCTGCGGTAACCCGCTCGAAGCCGTACGACATCAAGGAGGCCCCCGTGGCCGCATCCGCGCACCTGCTCCTGACAGCCCTCTCCAAACCCTCGGCGGAGCCGTCCGCCGAACCGCATTTCTGCGTCTTCAGCGCCGAGGGCAGCAGCGCCGAGGCCCCGCTGACCAGCGAGCCGCCCCTGCCGGACGCGGAACCCCTCACCAGCGAGCCGCCGCTCGCCGACACGGCACCCCTGACCAGCGAGCCCACGTCGACCGGTACCGCCTCGGGGGTGTAGATGCCGCTGTCCCGGCTCGCCGACCTGCACGGCGTCGCCACCTCCTACAGCCCGTCCCCGGGCCGCACCGTCGCGGCCTCGGACGCCGCGGTCGTCGCGGCCCTGGCGGCGCTCGGCGTCGACGCGAGCACCCCGGAGGCCCTCCGCGCCGCCCACGCCGCCCCCGAGGCACAGGTCCGCGACCGGCGGCTGCCGCCGAC
>NZ_JBEXDZ010000006.1:0-104354 GCF_040606085.1 Streptomyces sp. NPDC005485
AAACCCCCCGCGGGGGCTCCCCCCCCCGGGCCCCCGGCGCCGGGGGGGGGGCCCCCACGGACAGCGGAATGGGGCGCCCTCTTCAAGAAGAGGGCGCCCCAAACACAGCTCAGCCAAGTGCAACGTCAGACGTCGTAGTCCTGGTCGAACCGGTCCTGCTCGTCCTGCATGGCGCGCTGCGTGTCCTGGTCACCGCGGTCACGCTGCTGACCTCGGTCACGCTGCTGCTGCTGGCCACGCTGCTGGCCGCGCTGCGCTTCGTCGCGCATCGGCTGCGAGCGCTCGCTCGCCTCGTCCTGGCCTTGGCCCTGCTTCTGCTTGGCCTTGTCGCGCATCTGCTCGGCCTTGTCCTGGAACTGGTCCTTCATACCCATGGAAGTTCACTCCCGTTTGCGGGTGAGGGGATTGGGCTCGACCAGACTGACACGGGCGAATAAAGCGCGCATTTCGACCAGTTACTCACCGTGAGAAAGAGCGCCGCGCTCCCCCTCGTCCGCCGCCCCACCAGCGCCGACGAGCCCCTTGGAGACGGTGCCGAGACGGGGCTCGAACCGCCGCATCTCCCGCTGCCCCACCGCCCCGATGAGCCCCGGCAGATACCCCCGGACGCCCTGCATCCCGCGCAGCCACCACTGCGCGTACACATGGCTCGACCGCCGCTCGATCCCGGCGACGATACGGTCGACGGCCGGGCCCAGTGGATACGTCTTGTTGGACGGCCACGGCAGCCGCTGCCGCAGCTCGCGCATCACGTCGTCCTGGTCGGCCCCGCGCACCATGTCGGTGTCGGTCCAGGACAGATACCCCACCCCGACGCGTACGCCCTTGTAGCCGACCTCGGCGCGCAGGCTGTGCGCGAACGCCTCCACACCGGACTTGGACGCGCAGTACGCCGTCATCATGGGGGCCGGGGTGATGGCGGCGAGCGAGGCGATCTGCAGCAGATAGCCGCGGCTCTCCATCAGGACGGGCAGGAAGGCCCGCGCGGTCACCGCCGAGCCGATCAGGTTGACCTCGACGACCCGGCGCCAGGCGGCCGGATCGGAGTCGGCGAACGGACCGCCGCTCGCGACCCCGGCGTTCGCGACGACGATGTCCACCTTCCCGAACCGCTGCTTGACCTCCTCCGCGACCCGGGCCATCGCCTCGTGGTCGGTCACGTCGGCGTGCCAGTAGTGGCTGTCACTGTGCAGCCGCTGCGAGACCTGCTTGAGCTCGTCCGGCTCCAGACCGACGAGCGCGATCCTCGCGCCGCGCGCGGAGAGCTTGCGCGCAAGGAGCTCGCCGACACCTCGCGCGGCCCCCGTGACGACCGCGACCTGTCCTTCCAGGCTGACCTTGCTCATGCGCCCTCCCTCATCTCCGCGCTGTCCACGACCTCTGCGCTCTCCACGACCTCCGCAGCCTCTGTGACCACCGCGAGCTCCGCGTCCTCGGCACTCACGAGATACGTGGCCACGAGTTCCCGGATGCGTGAGCCGACCAGCTCCGGCGCCTCCACGGGCGTCATGTGCCCGACCCCGGTGAGCTCGGTGCTGCCGACGCAGTTCGGCAGCGCGGCGACGAGTGCCCGCGCGTGCACCACGGGGGTCAGCCGGTCCGCCGTTCCCGCGACCACGGCCGTCGGCACCTTCAGCTCCCGTACGCCGTGATCCAGGTCGATCAGCTCAAGGACCCGTGACCAGGCGTGCCGCACCGCGCGCGGACATGCGTGCACCACCCGGGCGCACGCCTCCACCATCACCGGCGACGAACCGGGGCCCATGGTCGCGTACTTGAGGATCCGCCGGGCCACGGGCGTGACGGGCCCGAGCGGCGCCCGCGAGCCGAGGACCTTCCCGGTGAGCCACGACCGCGCCCGGCCGGCGCCCATCGGCACCACCAGCGCCTCGGCGACCAGCTTCGAGCTGCCCGTGCTGCACAGCAGCGCGGCCGCCGCGTGCTCCCGGAAACGGGGCCGCGCGGAGGCGGCCATCAGCGTCATCCCGCCCATGGAGTGCCCCACGAGCACGGCCTTCTCGCCGGGTGCGAGCGTGGCCGCGAGCACCGCCTCCAGGTCGTCGGCCAGCGCGTCGGTGGTGCACGCGGGGCTCGCGGGACTGCGCCCGTGCCCCCTCTGGTCGTACGCGATCACCCGGTGGTCGACGGCGAGGTCCCTGATCTGCGCCGCCCAGAAGGCGGTCGAGCAGGTCCACCCGTGTGCGAGGACCACAGCGGGCGCATGCTCGCTCCCGTGCACCTCGACGTGCAGCCGCGCGCCGTCCGCGGAGACCGCGGTCAGCTCGCGCTCCGCCGCGGGCGGCGCGTACGGCCCCTGCGTCACATGCGTCAGTCGGCTCATGCTCCGGCCTCCACCTTCTTCTTGCGGGCGTTCCTGGCGGGGGCCGCGCCCGGCGCCAGGGGCTCGGGCGTGCGCAGCACCTCGTACTCCGCGAGGTCGACGCGCCGTGTGGCGCCCCGGAACTCGGTCGTCGTACCCGGCCAGATGGTGGTGTTGCGCCCGCTCGCGTCGAGGTACCAGCTCGTGCAGCCGCCGGTGTTCCACACCGTGCGCTCCATGCGCTTCTGCACGCGCTGGTTCCAGGCGTGCACGGCGCTCGGCCGCGGGTCGAGCGCCACCCGGCCGCCCAGGACGTCGAGCTGCCGCATGTAGTCGGCCAGGTAGTTCAGCTGGGACTCGATCATCAGGATCATGGAGGAGTTCCCGAGGCCCGTGTTGGGTCCGATGATCGTCATCCAGTTGGGGAAGCCGGCCGCGGTGGCGCCGCGCAGCGACTTCATGCCCTCCTGCCAGGTCTCCATCAGGGTCCTGCCGTCCGCCCCGACGACCCGTTCGGCGATCGGCATGTCGGTGACATGGAAGCCCGTACCGAAGATGATCGCGTCGACCTCGGTCTCGGTGCCGTCGGCGGCGACGAGTGTGGAGCCGCGGATCTCGCTGAGCCCACTGGCGACCACGTCCACGTTGGGCTGGGTGAGCGCGGGGTAGTAGGTGTTGGACAGCAGGATGCGCTTGCAGCCGATGCGGTAGTCGGGAGTGAGCCGGGCGCGCAGCTCCGGGTCCTTGACGGCGCGCGCGATGTTCCGTTTGGCCAGCCGCTCGACCATGCCCAGTTCGTCGGGCCGCTTGGTGAACGCCTGGACCTGCAGTTCCCGGATGCCCCACAGGAGGCCGCGCCGCGCGTGCGTGGTGAAGGGCAGCTGCCGGTGCAGCCACCGCTCGGCGCCGCTGATGGCCCGGTCGACGCGCGGCATCACCCATGGCGGGGTGCGCTGGAAGAGGGTGAGCCGGGAGACCTCCGGCTGGATGGACGGCACGATCTGGATCGCGGACGCGCCGGTGCCGATCATGGCGACCCGCTTGCCGCGCAGGTCGTAGTCGTGGTCCCAGCGGGCCGAGTGGAAGACCTTGCCGGGGAAGGAGTCGATCCCCGCGACGTCCGGGAGCTTCGGATCGGAGAGCGGCCCGGTGGCGGAGACGACGACATCGGCGGTGAGGGTCCCGCTGCTGGTCTCGATCACCCATCGCAGGTGTTCCGCGTCCCAGGTCATCATCTTCACTTCGCAGTCGAAGCGGATGTGCGACCGCAGCCGGAACACATCGGCGACGTGCTCCAGGTACTCCCGGATGTGCTCCTGCCCGGAGAAGGTGCGCGGCCAGTCCGGGTTGGGCGCGAACGAGAACGAGTAGAGATGCGACGGCACATCGCACGCGCACCCGGGATAACTGTTGTCCCGCCAGGTGCCGCCCACGCTGCCGGCCCGTTCCAGCACGACGAAGTCGGTGACACCTTCGCGGCGCAGCCGCACGGCGGCCCCCAGCCCCCCGAACCCGGACCCGACCACCGCCACCCGCACATGCTCGTGCTCGGCCATCCCGACGCCTCCCTAACCGCCCGACTCTGCCAGTGAACACTGGCACAATGGGGAGAGTAGAGGAACCTTGTACTCACGGGTAGGGGTAGCGGCCGGGAAAGTTACCGGGGGTACGACATAGGGTGCGCAAGTGGCTGAGGGATCGGAAAAACGCGAGTACCGCATGGAGGAGCTGGCCAAGGAGGCGGGCATAACAGTCCGCACCCTGCGCTTCTACCGGGAGCGCGGCCTGCTCCCGCCACCCCGCAGAGAGGGCCGGATCGCCTGGTACGACCACCACCACCTGGCCCGGCTGCGCACCGTCGCCGCCCTCCTGGAGCGCGGCCACACCCTCTCGGGCATCGCCGACCTCACCGCCGCCTTCGAGTCCGGCCGGGACGCCGGCGAGGCCCTGGGCCTGGCCCGGCCCAGCGAGGAGAGTCCCGTCCACCTCACCCCGGAGGCCCTGGCCGACCACTTCGCGGGCGAGGTGACCCCGGAGAACCTGGCCGCCGCCCTGGACCTCGGCTATCTCGCGGTGGACGGCGACGAGATCATCCACATCAGCCGCCGGCTGCTCGACGTCTCCTCGGCGCTGGTCCGCGCGGGCGTCCCGCTCGCCGCCGTCATGGCCGCCGGCCGCGAGGTCCGCGTGCACGCCGACGCCATGGCCGAACTCTTCGCCACCCTGCTGCACACCCACGCCCCCGAACGGGACCCGGCCGAGCTGCGCCCGCTCGCCAAAGCGGTGGTCGACGCCGAACTCTCGCTGGCACTGGACCGCCGCCTGGCCGCGGAGGAGAACGGCTCCTGACGGCGGCTCCCGCTTCCGTCCAGGGTTTCTACAGGTCGTAGACCACCGTCACCGGCGCGTGGTCCGACCAGCGCTCGTCGTGCGTGGCCGCCCGCTCCACGAACCCCTTGACGGCCTTGCCGGCGAGTCCGGGCGTCGCCACGTGGTAGTCGATGCGCCATCCGGCGTCGTTGTCGAAGGCCCGCCCCCGGTAGGACCACCACGAGTACGGCCCCTCGACATCGGGATGCAGGGCGCGCACGACATCGACGTACCCGCCCTCCTGGAACACGTTCCCGAGCCACTCCCGCTCCTCGGGCAGGAACCCGGCGTTCTTCTTGTTGGACTTCCAGTTCTTGAGGTCGGCCTCCTGGTGGGCGATGTTCCAGTCGCCGCACACCACGACCTCGCGCCCGTCGGCGGCCGCCCGCTCCCGCAGCCCCTTCAGATAGCCGAGGAACTCCCCCATGAACCGGACCTTCTCGTCCTGCCGCTCGGTCCCGACCTCACCGGAGGGCAGGTAGAGGCTGGCGACGGTGACACCGGGCAGGTCGGCCTCGACGTAGCGCCCGCTGGAGTCGAACTCCGCCGACCCGAAGCCGACCTGGACGCGGTCGGGCTCGCGCCGGGTATAGAGGGAGACACCGGCCCGCCCCTTGGCGGCGGCGGGCGCGTGGACGACGTGCCACCCCTCGGGCGCCCGCACGTCCTCGGTCAGCTGTCCGGGTTCGGCCCGCACCTCCTGCAGGCACAGCACGTCCGCGGAGGTCTCGGCGAGCCACTCCACGAAGCCCTTCCTGGCGGCGGCCCGGAGCCCGTTCACATTCACAGAGGTAACAGTCAGCACCCGGGCACGATACTTAATCCATCGCCCCATCCCGACGCATAGAAGTACGATGCCACGCATGAATATCCGCCCGGTCCCCTTCGACCATCCCGACGCCGTCAAGCTCAACGACGAGGTGCAGCTCGAATACGCCGAGCGCTACGGCGACGAGGGCGACGCCACCCCGCTGGACGCGTCGATGTTCGAGCCACCGCTCGGCCGGTATCTCATCGCCTACGACGGGCAGGACCTTCCCGTGGCGACGGGCGGCTGGCGCACCCAGGACGAGAACGACGAGGGGTACTCGGACGGCGACGCGGAACTCAAGCGCATGTACGTCATCCCGGGCGCCCGCGGCCTCGGCGTCGCCCGCCGCATCCTCGCTGCCCTGGAGCTGGACGCCCGCACGGCGGGCCGCAGCCGCATGGTCCTGGAGACCGGCACCAAGCAGCCCGAGGCGATAGCCCTCTACCTGTCGAGCGGCTACGAACCCTGCACCAAGTTCGGCCACTACCGCTTCCACGACGAGAGCCGCTGCTTCGCCAAGCCGCTGTAGATCGCTGCTGCTCACTGCAGGAAACGGGCGGCCGCAAGGCCGCCCGTTTCTCCCGCACGCACATGCAAGAACCCCGCCGGACGAATCCGGCGGGGTTCTGAATTGCGGTGGACCTGTGGGGATTTGAACCCCAGACCCCCTCGATGCGAACTACGGGCGCGGAGGTCACTGAGGTCTGGCGGGCTGGTCAGTCGTCCAGCCATGGCCCTGGTCGGCCGGTGCTGGTCGGCGTGGTTGCTGTACTCCGCTGCTGTACAGCATCGGACCAGGGGCTACGAGCACTGCTTGAGCCGGGTTACTTTCCTGATCAGCGTGCAACGCTCGTACGCCACCAAGGAGCCCCTGCTGTCTCTCGCTCCTACATCGGCTCGCCGTTCGGCTCGGGGGTAAAGTAGTCCCTCGCAGCAATAGGCGGTCCAGCCGCATCTGACAACTTCAAGGCCTCGTCGAGGATTTCGACGAACCTTCGGTCCTTACGCCCCTGCGTGCGCGCCCACGCATGCCATAGCGCACGTCGGGTTTGCCAGAACTCCCTCGCGATCTCGCCCTTCATCACGGACTGTGCCGATAGTTGGACGGCTTCCTCGCTCGCCGTTCCATTCAGATAGTCAACTCGCCAGTTGCTAAAGATTATGTTGATGTAGAGGATCTGACGTGCCCGGGTTTGGGTGGTTGGGACGGCGGGTGGCTCCCAGCATTCCTGAAGTGCAGGATCCTGAAGAGCCTGCATGATCAGCTCACGATGAGCAGCGCGGAACTCGTTGTCATTTGTGATCTTTAGTTGGCGGGCCTGCATGATCAAAGACCAGACCACGCCAAGAAGTGCCGCTCCTGACAAGGGTATCGACACAGCTGCGTAGGTCTGGCTCACGTCGCTGAGGTGGCTCCACTGCAGTTTTTGCGGAGCCCACCATTTCAAGGCGAAGGGTGTGAGCATCATCATCGCCAGCAGCAAGCTTGTGGCAGTCGTCCAGAGTAGCCACTGCCACCGCGTTCGGACGCGCAACATTTCTTCCCCTCCGGCTCCCCTGACGTCTGTCTGTACACCTGCTACGTCATGGTCACTCGACATGTCAGCGCGCGCCAGACCTCCTCAACCCACCGCTCTCCCCAGCTCCCATCCCGTCCGCCGTCGACCCACACACCGTGGAGCGGGCGTGGTTCATGGCGTCCAGGTGGAGCGCGCCACTGTACGAACGACCTGGACGCCATGGGCCACGTCTGCTCGGCTCTGCCTGGGTCGACGGTGGTCGGGATGGGAGCACCCCGCGCACGCCACTACGGACCTGGGGACGGGAACGGCGCCCCCGCCATCCCGGTGCCGGCCGATCCCCCGCCGGAGGCCTCGTCTTGACCGTGGGCCGCGCTATGCGGTGATCGACTCATGGCCACCGGCCCTATCCACATGTGGGCGCGCGTCGGCGCAGCGCGGGCGGAGCGGGCCGGAGGCAGGAGCGGCGCCCGCAGCGGAGCCGGGAGCGCGCCCGGCGGAGCGGAGCGCAGCCGGGGCTTGATGAAGTAGGGAAACTTTGTCCGCACCTCGGCACCGCCCGGATCCGCCTACGCGGTTGGAGCCACGAAGCACAGAGCTTCGGTCTCTTGGCCGTCTCCGTAGCTGTGCGTGGTCGTTCCGATGATCCTGCAACCAAGGCGCTCGTACAGTCGGATTGCGGCTGTGTCCTTCGACATCACGTCGCCTACGAGATTGATCCCGTTTTGGCGGGCGTAGGAAATCGCAGCCCGAACGAGTCGGGCACCAGTCGACTCGCCACGCGCTTCCGGGATCACGAAGAGCCGAGCCATTACAGAAACTTCGTCTCGTTTCTCGATTGTCGTCTGATCAAGGAACATGTCCACGGCCGCTTCGCCATGGCCGCGAGTAATGCATACGTGGCCTACGACGTTTCCCGCTGCTTCTGCGATCCATGCTTGAATCAGGTCGTCAGGCGTGAGCCATTCCTCAGGGTGCTCTACGCCTTCAACGGGATATCCGTCCGATTCATGGACAGTTACGAGTGCTCGCGCCGCTCCGGGAATGTCTTCATCGCGGCGCTCTCGTACTGCGATCTCGATTTCCACCCTCTTCTTCGGCATGTTTCCTCCGTTTGTGGAAGTTCACTCGACGGGAACGTCGTAAACCAGTCCGTTCATGTCGGAGCGCATAACAAACTTCGTCACCTCGTACGGCTCGCCCTCCTGGTCGACGCTTGTGTGCAGAACCTCGATGACCGGTACGCCACCCGGCAACCGCAGGTAGCTAACCTCTGTGGGTGTAGGCATGCGGGCTGTCACCTCATCGAGGATGCGCGTCATGACGTGACCTTGATCCTCGAAGACGCCATGAATCCCGTATTGGTGCGGCACTTCCTCTTCAAGGAGTCCGGTGCCTTGCGCGATGCTCCATGGAATCCATGTAGTCACCCGATAGACCGGATCGTCATCCGCATAGAAAACGTTCTCGCGTCGAAGTACTGATTTCGACTTGGTAGAGACCTTCAGCCTGTCCGCCAAGTCGCTTTCCGGCTTGACGCGTTCAATGCTCAGGACCTGGAATCGCCCAGACTTCCCCTGCTTTGCGCATTCAATAAAGAAGGGCGATAGGCCGCTCTCGCGGTATTTCGGCGAGTATCGGTCGCTTCCGAGGCGGATAAGGGGCCGCTTTTCCCGTACGAATACGCCTCGTCCGTGTTCTTTTGTGACGAGACCCTCTTGAGCCAAGATCCCAAGCGCAGCATCGATGGTGTTGCGCACCGCGTCGTAGCGCACGGCTAGTTGGCGAGTGGAAGGCAGCTTTACCCCTGGCGTGTACTGCCCCGCCTCGATGGCCGTACGCAGTTCGTCCGCGATCTCTCGGCTTCGGGGCTTCCTGCCCTCGTTCGGTTCCGGCATTGACTCTCCTGGTTCTGGCTGAAGCCAGCTTAACGCCTGGCTCAAGCCAGTTCCTCGAAGGGGCTTGACGCAACTGGCTCATGCCAGTTCACTGGTGCATGTCGGGCCAACTGGCTTGAGCCAGTTGCTAGTTGGCGATCACCTCTCATTCGAGGAGCACGTCTCATGCGTCAGATCCCCGTGGACACCGCCGTCATGACGATCATGCTGATCCAGGCCCCGGAGCCGAAGGTCAAGAACAAGGAGACCGGCGAGATCGCGACCGACCGCACGACGGGCAAGACCCTGTTCAACGTCAACGTGGCCGTGATCGTGGACGGTCGCCCGGACGCGCTGACGATCGTGGTTGCTGAGGACGGCATTCAGCCGGACCTCGTTCCGGGTATGCCGGTCGAGTTCCCCGGCCTGGTGGCCCGCCCGTGGGAGAACGACTTCGGGCACGGCATCAGCTACCGCGCGATCGCGGTCACCTCCAAGACCCTGACTCCGGCCGGCTCCAACGGCAAGGGCTGATCGCCATGACCGAACTGCTCCTGGTCGTCGCCGCGTTAGTGGTCTTCGTGCTGGTCCTGCGGGTCAAGGCCCCGACCGCGTACTGGATCCTGATCGGCTTCCCGGTCACGCTGGTGCGAGTGTTCGCCTCCTACCGCGAGGCGCTCGAAGCGTGTGAGCTGACGGTGTCCCCGCCGTGGTGGAAGGTCTTCGCCAAGAGGGCGTCCGGCTCGGAGGACGTGGCCCGCCCGAGGCTCCCGAGGATCCGTCGGATCCGCCCGACCGCGACCGGCATGCGGCTGCGGATGAAGCTCCCCGCGGGGCTCGCGCCGGAGGACGTGGAGAAGTCCGCTGAGCGGCTGCGGCACGCCTGGGGAGTCCATTCCCTGCACGTCGCCGAACTGCGGCCCGGCATCGTCGAGTTGCGGATGACCTCCTTCGACATCCTTTCCCACGTGCGCATGCCGCGCCGGCTCGCTGCCGGACTGCTGTCCGCCGTGGTCGCCCTGCGCGAAGACGGACGCCCGTATGTGCGCAACTATCAGGACTCGCCGCACGGCCTGATCCTGGGTGCCACGAAGTCGGGCAAGTCGATGTTCCAACGCTGCCTGATCAAGGCACTCGCACCGCTGGATGTCGCCCTGGTCGGGATCGACTGCAAGCGCGGCGTGGAGCAGGGCCCGTTCGCCCCGCGGCTGACCGCGCTGGCCACCACGCCGGATGAGGCTGACGGCCTGCTGGATGCGCTGGTGCGGGAGATGGAAGACCGCTTCGACCTGCTGTGCCTGCACCAAGGGATCTCCCCGTCCACCCCGCTGGAAGACATCACCTCCGACATCTGGGGCCTGCCCGCCAAGCTGCGGCCGATACCGATCGTGGTCCTGGTCGACGAGATCGCCGAACTGTTCCTGGTCGCCTCCAAGGTCGACACGGCCCGCCGCGACCGCATGGTCACCCAGCTCGTACGCCTCGCTCAGCTCTCCCGCGCGGTCGGGATCCATCTGGAGATCGCCGGGCAGCGCTTCGGCTCCGAACTCGGCAAGGGCGCCACCGCGCTGCGGGCGCAGTTGACCAACCGGGTCACGCATCGCTGCAACGACAAGCAGACGGCCGAAATGGGCCTGGGCGACATCAACGAACTCGCCGTGAAGGCCGCGACCGCGATCGCCTCCGAGCGCGCCGGTATGGCCGTGGCCGGTGACTCCTCGGGTACCTGGGTCCGCATCCGCACCCCGAAGGTCTCGATCGGTGAAGTCGTCCAGGTCTGCCGCGAGTTCGCGCACCTGACCCCGGACCTTCCGGCCCTCGCCGCGTACCGGCCCGCCGTGGTCACGGTTTCCGCGTCGGCCGCGGCACCGACCCCGGTCCCCGCCCCGTAGCACTCCCTGTACTCCGGTCGGCGTGACCGCCTCGCGCCGGGTCCCTACCCCCGCCATGCCTGAGACCGGAAAGGAACCGGCTATGTGCGCCTCCTGTGAGGACCTCAACCGCACCGTGCTGATGCTCGGCTTCCTCGTCCAGTACGCCGAACACCCCCGCGCAGACCAGCACTTCGCCGATGTCGTCGGCGGCGCGCTGGCTCTGTCCCTGCCGCTGGATGAGGCCTCGACCCTGTATCGGCTCCCGCCGGCGACCGACCCCGAGAGCGAGTGGTGAGCATGCCGACGAAGAAGCGGACCGCCCGCCCCGTCCCGGCCGCCAAACAGTGCACGACCTGCCTGGGCTCGGGAGAGGTCTCCATCCCGGTCAAAGTCGGCCGCAAGCGCCGGATCACCGAGAACCAGCAGACCGGCCTGTGCCTGACCTGCCTGGGCTCGGGCGAAGCACCCACCGACTGAACACGGCACGCATATGAGAGGAGCCCGCCATGGGCCTGTTCGGAACCTCGTCCCGCACCGCCGAATCCACGCCGAAGGGTGAATGCCCGCAGTGCTGGCGCCACGCCCACGACCCGTCGGCGCACCGGGGGCTCGGCCCGCGTCAGGACTGCCCGCAGTGCATCGACCACATGATCAACGGCTGCCCCGGAATCAACCGCCGCTGACCGCACCTCCACGACGGGGCGGCCGGCCTCCACACCCCGCCCCGCCGTGGCCCAACCCTCTGAAGGAGGTGAAGACCATGAACCGCTCGATCCGCCCGGATGCCGTACTCGTACAGGCCGTGATCGCCGGTGCCCTGTCCTTCGCCCACCTGCACGACCTTGCCGCCGCTGCCGGACAAGACGGCTGGAAAGCCTGGGCCTACCCCATCTCTGTGGATCTGCTGCTCGTCGCCGCGTGGCGTCGACTGCGCGATGGGGGCCCCTCCCGCCTGGCCTGGTGCTGGTTCCTGATCGCCCTGGTCGCCTCGCTCGGCGCGAACGTGGCTACCGCTGGGTTCCTCGACCTGGCCCATGCCCCGGCCTGGCTGCGGTTCCTCGTCGCCGGCTGGCCCGCCCTCGCCTTCCTCGGCGGCACCCTCCTCGCCCACACCCCCGACCCCGCCGCTCGCCCTGCGCCCGCGAACGAGGTAGACGACGTGGCGCCAACGCCGGACCCGGTGATCCCGCCCGTGCCGGAGCCTGCGGCCGAAGCGCTCGATGCCCCGGAGCCGACTCCCGCCCTGCCCCCGGCCGCTGCCGCACTGCCGGTGAGCGTGCCGCCCGCTCTCGTCGACCGCGCCCAGAAGATCGCCGATGCGCACCGCACCGCGACCGGTGACCGCATCGACGCAGCCACCCTCCGCGCCCGCCTCGGTGTCCCCGGACCGATGGCCGACGCCCTCGCCGCCCACCTCGCCTGAAAGGCCCGCCCGCCATGCATGTCGAACTGCCCCTGGTCCTGGTCATCGCCGTACTCGGCTACTTCGGCATCCGCCTCTACCGGCCCCCGACCTGGGTGATCGTCGTCCTCCTGCTGGGCGGCTTCCTCCTCGCCGACACCTTCCTCGCCCCCGCGATCGAGTCCGGCACCAAGACCGGAACCTCGGTCGTCAACCACACCACCGACAAGTGACCTTGATCTGAAAGGAGTTCCACTCATGCTCAGGCCCCGCATCCCGGTCAATCAGCAGCCCACCGGCGGGATCATCCCCGTCGTCACCACCCTGGGGACCGTCGTCCCCCACAACCCGGCTCAGGCGCCGTGCGGCTGCCAGCACCACACCCCGGCCCCGTCCGCTCCCGCATCGGCGCGGCCCACGGTGCAGCTCACCCCCGGCTCCCTGCTCCTGCTCGTCGGCGGTGGCACCGCTGCCGTGCTCGTCGTCGGCGCCGTGCTGGTCTCCCTGCTCCTCGCGGTCGCCATCACCGCCGGCTCGCTCGCCATCGTCGCCCTGGTCGTGCGCTCGCTCATCAACAGCGAGACCAAGCACCGTCGTTGACCGGCCCCGGAGCGGCCTCAACCGCCAAGTCTCGTCCGCTCCGGAGCCGTGCCTCCTGCCCGAACCAAGAGATCCGGAAGGAAGTCCCATCATGGCCCAGCACACCCCTGCCCGCGCACGCATCTGCGGCGACTGCGACGGCTTCGCCTCCGTCAAGGTCACCCTCGGCGGACGCGACCGCCACGGCCACCTGCGCACCATCACCGCGCACTGCACGGCCTGCCACGGCACCGGTACCCGCCCGACTCTCACGGCTCCCCGCCCCGCCGCGACCGAAGCGACCCATGTCCTGGACGCCATAGCCCGCGACTGGGTGGAGGTGGCCCGATGACCCGCCGTTCCGCGACCTCCCGCCCGACCTCCATCCACCTGTTCTGCGGCGCGGGCGGCGACTCCGACGGATTCCGCCGGGCCGGCTTCGACGTCGTCCTCGGCGCCAACCACTGGAACCGCGCGGTCGAGACGCACGCCGCGAACTTCCCCGAGGCAGAGCACCTGTGCGTGGACCTCGACCACTACGACATGCGACGTCTGCCCAAGGCCCGCGTCCTGGTCGGCTCACCGATCTGCACCGAAGGCAGCCCCGCCGACGGCATCAGCCGCCCCAAGCCCGCTGCCATCCCCGGACAGCTCGATCTCCTCGAAGAGGGCTCCATGGCCGATGCGGCGTGGGAGCGCACCCGCGCCACCGCTTATGACATCCTGCGCGCTGCCGAAGTGCACCACTTCGATGCCGTGGTCTGTGAGAACGTGCCCCGCTTCGCCACCGCCTGGCCGCTGTTCTCCTGGTGGCTGCACGGCATGGAGATCCTCGGCTTCCGGCATCAGATCGTCTCCGTCTCCGCCGCGCACGTCGGCGACGACACCACCAACCCGCACGCCCCGCAGTGGCGGGACCGGATCTTCATCGTCTTCACGCGTACCGGGATGCGCGCCCCGAACCTCGACGTCCGCCCCACCGCGTGGTGCCCCACCTGCGAGTCGGACGTGAGCGCGGTGCAGTCCTGGCGCAACGGCCGAAAGATCGGCAAGTACCGGCAGCAATACGACTTCCGCTGCCCGAACACCACCTGCCGTCACCGGATCGTCGAACCGTACGTACGCCCCGCCGCTTCCGCGATCAACTGGACCGACCCCGGTATCCGCATCGGCGACCGCGCGAGCCACGGCCGTGGACCGCTCGCCCCCTCCACCCTCCGCAAGATCCGTCTGGGCCTGGCCAAGCACCGCGTCCCGTCGGTGGTCACGGTCAACCACTCCGACACTGGCGACGGCCGTGCCTTCCCCGCCTACGCCGCTCCGCTGTCCACTCGCACCGTGCGTATCGGTGATGGCCTCGCCGTGCCTCCGCCGCTGCTGGTTCCGGGCGGCGGGAGCTGGAACACCGACGCCACCCCCGCCACCGTGCCGATGCGGACCCGCACCACCCGCGACAGCGAAGCCCTCTTACTGCCCGCGCCGTTCATTACCGAGCACCGCGGCGGCGGCTCCACCACCCGCGCGATCGCCGACCCGCTCGCCTCGATCACCGCCGGAGGCAACCACCACGGCCTCGTCGTCCCCTATCGCAAGGGCGATGCGACGACGACCGGGATGCCGCTGCACACCATCGCGACCCGCACGTCCGCCGGTCTCGTCCTCGACACCGCCCCGGGCCCGGAGCCTTCGGGGATCGAGGTGGAGGACTGCTACTTCCGGATGCTGTCCCCGCGCGAGCACCTGCGCGCCCAGCGCTTCACTGACGAGTACCAGGTCCTCGGTCACGGCGGGGAGCAGACCAAGCAGGCAGGAAACGCCGTACCCGCCAACGTCGCCCAGTGGATCGCCTCCCGCCTCCTGGAGGTGCTGTGATGACCACCTCCTCCGCCGCCGTGCCCGAGATCCGTGCGCTGACCCTGTGGCAGCCCTGGGCGTCGTGCATCGCGTACGGCACCAAGCGGATCGAGAACCGCACCTGGGCGCCCGACTACCGCGGCTGGATCCTCATCCACGCTGGCCTCACCGACGACCGCCGCGCGCATGACCTCCCCCTCGCCCGGCCCTTCCTCATCCGCCCCCAGCCTCGGGGTGCCGTGGTCGCCGTGGGCCGCCTCGTCGACTGCCACCAAAGCGACGGGTACTGCACCCTGTGGTCCGCCCCCGGGCAATGGCACTGGAGGTTCGACGACATCCGCCCCCTGGCCCGACCCCTCGCCTGGCCCGGAGCACGCGGCCTGTGGACACCGACCCCGCAACTCATCGCCTCCGTACGGGAGTTGGTGACGGCCCGTGCCTGAGACGAACACGCTGGATCCACTCGTCCTGTCCGACCTGCTGCGGGTTGCGTCCGCCCCGGACTTCGACCACTGGCGCGAACAGATCCGCCGCACCGGAGGCTGCGCGAACCCCATCCACCTGACAGGCTGGTCCACCACCACGGACAAAGCCACCGGCACGGTGCTCCACCACACCACCACCGCGGACCAGCCCGGCGGCCGGCTGCGCATCGCCTGCGGCAACCGCCGCGCCTCCCGCTGCCAGCCCTGCGCCTACCTCTACGCCGGGGACGCCTACCACCTCGTACGCGCGGGCCTGACGGGCGACGACCGGATGAACATCCCCGCCACCGTGCGTGAGCGGCCCCGGGTCTTCGTCACACTGACGGCCCCCTCCTTCGGCCCCGTCCACAACCGGCCCGATACCGGACGCTGCCGCTGCGGCTCTCGCCACCCCGAGGATGATCCGGCGCTCGGTACCGCACTCGATCCCGGGACGTACGACTACGCGGGCGCCGTGCTGTTCAACAACCACGCCGGGGAGCTGTGGCACCGCTTCACCAACCGCCTGCGCCGCGAACTCGCCGCCGCGGCCGGACTCACCCAGACCGCGTTCCGCGACAGGGCCCGGCTCTCCTTCAACAAGGTCGCCGAGTTCCAGAAGCGCGGCGCGATCCACTTCCATGCCGTCATCCGCATCGACGGACCCGACGGACCCGACACCGCCCCACCGCGTTGGGCCACCCTCGACCTCCTCGCCGACAGCATCCGCGCCACCGCCGATCACCCCTACGTGACCGTGCCGGTACCTGCCGCAGGTGACGAACCCGCCCGCATCCTGCGCTGGGGGACCCAACTCGACATACGCCCCATCCGGGCCTACGACGACACCGGAGACCTCACCGAACAGGCCGTGGCCTCCTACGTCGCCAAGTACGCCACCAAAGCAGCCGAGACCACCGGCGCCCTGGACCGACGCATCGGCGAACTCGCCGAACTCGACCACGCCGACGTACCCGACCACGCCCAACGCCTCATCCGTGCCTGCCACGACCTGGATCCGCTCTACCCAGACCGAAAGCTGTGGACCTGGGCTCACATGCTCGGCTTTCGCGGCCACTTCCTCACCAAGTCCCGCCGCTACTCCTCCACCTTCGGCGCCCGCCGACAGGTCCGTGCCGACTACCGCGCCACACAGCAACGAGAACACCTGGGCCTGCCCGACCCGGACACCACCTTGGTCCTCGCGCACTGGCAGTACGCCGGCCACGGCCACACCCCCGGCGAATCCGCCCTCGCCGAAGCGATCGCCCACGACATCGCCCTCAACCGCGAAACCGCCCGCCAAGCCCTCCATGACCAACTCAGCCTGGAAGGAGCCGCAGCATGACCACCACAGTGATCGAAAGGAAGTGGTACACCACAGCAGAGGTCGCTGAGATGCTCGGCTACGGCCTCTCCAAGGCCAAGATGCTGGTCCTGACCGGGCAGATCCGCTCCATCAAAGACGGCCGCAACCGCCGCATCCTGCCCCGCTACGTGGACGAATACGTCGAACGCCGTGCTCAGGAAGCCGAAAAGGAGTGGTCGGCATGAGCGGCAAGCGCGGCAACGGTGAGGGATCGATCTACCCGTACAAGAACGGCTTCGCCGCGTACGCCTGGGTCACCACCCCGGAGGGCAACCGCAAGCGGAAGTACGTCTACGGCAAGACCCGCGAAGAGGTCCACGACAAGTGGATCAAGTTGCACGCGGAGGCCAAGGACGGTCCGGTAGCAACGTCCACGCCGACCATGGCGCAGTACCTCACGCGGTGGCTTCGCGAGGTCGTAGAGCCTGATCTGAAGCCCAAGACGGCCGAAACCTACGCGATGCACGTCCGGCTCTACATCACGCCAGGCCTCGGCTCGAAACGGCTCGACAAGCTCACCGTGCGGGACGTCCGGAGTTGGGTCAACGCCCTGTTGGATCAGTGCCAGTGTTGCGCTCAGGGTCTGGACGCGAAGCGGGACACGCCGCGCTGCTGCGCCGCTGACGACTGCTGCAAGCGCGTCCCGTCCCGTCGCACGGTGCAGGACGCACGCGCGGTGCTGCGGTCGGCGTTGACCAACGCGATGACGGAGGAGCTGATCTCGAAGAACGTGGCAGGCCTGGTCAAGGTGCGGTCGGCTCGCAAGGTGAAGCGGCACCCGTGGTCAGTGGAAGAGGCTCGACAGTTCCTCGAAGCGGCCAGCACTGCGCATGACTCGCTGTACGCGGCGTACGTGCTCATTCTGGTTCTGGGCTTCCGGCGCGGCGAGGTGCTGGGCCTCACCTGGGAGAGCGTGAACCTGGATGCCGCAGAGATCACGGTACAAATGCAGCTACAGCGGATCAATCGGCGCCTTGTCCATGACGAGACCAAGACCGAGGCGTCCACGGCCACGCTTCCGCTGCCACAGATCTGCGTGACCGCGCTTCAACTCCGCGTGAAGGATCAGGAGCTGGCGAAGCGAGCCGCCGGCGAGCTGTGGACCGATTCAGACTTCGTGTTCACCACGCGCTATGGCACGCCCTTTGAGCCGCGCAATTTCAACCGCCGGTTCACCGATCGCTCGTCCAGGGCGGGCGTCCGCCGCATCCGGCTGCACGACACTCGGCACACGTGCGGCTCGCTCCTGGCTGCCCTCGACGTACACCCTCGCGTCGCGATGCAGATCCTTCGCCACAGCAAGATCGCCGTGACGATGGAGGTCTACACGCACGTACCGTCCGAGTCGACCCGGCGGGCACTTCGCAAGCTGGGTAAGCACCTTGGGAAGCAAGATCCAAAGTAGTTGCTGTACTTCGCTACTGTACGACGCCAAGGAGCCCCAATCGGATCAATCCGACTGGGGCTCTGAGCTGCGGTGGACCTGTGGGGATTTGAACCCCAGACCCCCTCGATGCGAACGAGGTGCGCTACCAGACTGCGCCACAGGCCCTTGCAACGAGTGAAACTCTAGCATCCTCATCCGGGTGCTTGGAAATCCGTTCCTGGCTGGTCAGCCGCGGGCCGGCGGAGGCGATGTCACTCGTTGGCCGCGCGCGGGCGGTCCCCGTCCTCGTACTGGTCGAACAGGGGCGTGCGGCCGCGCTCGCGGGCGCGCCGGGCGGACGCGGCGCGGCGGGCGTCGCTCCTGCCGTCGCAGTCGGCGTCGTCCGACTGGTCCTCGTCCGCGGGCTCGGCCTCCGGCGCGCTCTGCGCACCGGAGGCGCTCGGCTCGGCGGCGCTCGACCGCGCGGAGCTCCAGGCGTCGGGAGCCCCCAGGTCGACGCTGGACGTGGCCCGGGGCGCGACCGGCGCGGTCACGTACGTCGGCAACGGAACCGGCACCGGGTCCCAGCTCTCTCCGTTGCCGGGGCCCCGCTGGCGCTCGCGCTGCTGGTCGACCCACTCCGCGTGGTCGGTCTGCTCGACGAGGGCGCGGCGGTCGGCCGCCAGTGCCAGCAGCCCGGGGTCGGTCTCGTTCTCTGGTCCGTCCTCCGGTTCGTCGCCGCCGGGGTCGACGGGCGGCCGACGGCGCGGCTGACGCTCCCGCAGCCGCTGGGCCGCGACTTCGGCCTGGCGGCGGTCCATGACGTAGGTGAAGCGCCGGCGCTCCTGGGCGCGCAGGTACACGATGTACGCGCTGAGCAGCACCGCGGGTACGCCGGGCGCCCACAGGAACGCGAGCCCGCCGACGGCCGCGACGATCGCGCCGAGCGTGAAGGCGAGGAAGAGCATGACGGTCGTACGCCGCCGGCGTGCGAGTACCTTCGTGCGCCGGGCGCGGGCCGCGGCCTCCGCGGAGGCGGCGCGGCGCGCCGCCGAGGGCTGCCGGGGCGCGGACTTGGCCGTGGGCTTGGGAGACTGCTTGGCCGACTGCTGCGGTACGGGCCTGGCGGGCGCCTGGGACGCCTGCTTGACACTCTGCTGGGCGCCCTGACCGGCAGCGGCCTGCGGTGCCTGCTTCTGCGCCTGCTTCTGCTCCGGCTCGGCCCGCGACGGCAGTTGGGCCGAGACCTGCGGCCGCGCCGGAGGCATGGCGAAGGCCCGGACGTCCACCGAGTCGGTGACCGTGCCCGGTTCGGCGCTGGGCTCCCCCTCGTCGGTGGAGCGCGCCCGCAGGTCCTTGGCGTACCGGCGCTCCATTCCCGCCCGTCCGGACAGCAGCCGGATGGCGGTGCTGAAGCGTTCCGTCGGACGGGCTTCGTTCAGCTCGTCCTGCCTACGGAGCCACATCGGCACCAAGTAGGCGGCCCAGGCCCCGACGATGACTGCGTAGATGAGGCCGCTGCTGCTCACGCCTCACACGGTAGAGGGGTTTGCGTGAGGCCATCTGCCAATTGGGCCGGTGTGTCGCACGATCTGGCTGATATTTCGAGCTTTTTTTGTGACCGATGCGATCAGCAGGCCACCGGGAGCGTGAATTTAATGCCCTCAGGTGATCGCCGGGCGATCAATTTCGAACATGTATTTCATTTATGCCGCGCTGTCCGACCCACCCCGCTCACCGGCACTTACGCCGTGTTCCTCGGAGTGTTCCGCGGCGACTTCTGTGAGCGTGCCCGCCGCCAGCGGGCGAGCAACCCCTCCGGTACCTCTTCGGCGGTGAGCGCGAAGACGAGATGGTCGCGCCAGGCCCCGTCGATGTGGAGATAACGTGGCCGCAGGCCTTCCTCACGGAATCCGAGTTTCTCCACGACCCGGCGGCTGGGCCCGTTCTCCGGGCGAATGCAGACCTCGATGCGGTGCAGTCCGACGGTGCGGAAGCAGTGGTCGGTCACCAGCGCCACGGCGGTCGGCATCACTCCGCGGCCCGCCACCCCCTGGTCCACCCAGTAGCCGATATGCCCTGAGCACATCGATCCCCAGGTGATCCCTGCGACGGTCAACTGCCCGACGAGCTGCCCCTGGTACTCGATCACGAAGGGCAGCATCCGGCCCGAGTTGGCCTCGGCGCGCAGATGCCGGACCATCTGCCGGTAGGTCGGCCGGTGCGCGATCGGACCGCTGGGCGTGGGCGGCGGAATCGTCGCCTCCCACGGGCGCAGCCAGTCCCGGTTGCGCCGGTTGACCTCGCGCCAGGCCCGCTGGTCGCGCAGCTTTATGGGCCGGAGGACCACATCGCCGTCCACCAGCTCGACGGGCCAGGATGGGGTGTTCAGTTCGCACCCCCGCCGGGTCTGGGGTGGTCGCCGCCACGGATCTGGTCGACGGCGTGGATCAGCAGGGGCTCCAGGACGGCCAGGCCGTCCCGTACTCCGCCGGTGGAACCCGGCAGGTTGACGATCAGCGTCGCTCCCGCGACTCCGGCGAGCCCGCGGGACAGCGCCGCCGTCGGCACCTTCTCCCTGCCGAACGCCCTGATGGCCTCCGGGATGCCCGGGACCTCGTGGTCGAGGACGCGCCGGGTGGCCTCGGGGGTCCTATCGGTGGGCGAGATCCCCGTACCACCGGTGGTCACGATGACGTCGTACCCGGCGTCCACGCCCGCGCGCAGCGCGGCCTCGACGGGATCGCCGTCGGGGACGACCTGCGGCCCCTCGACCGTGAAGCCGAACGCCGCCAGCCCCTGCGCGATCAGCGGTCCGCCCCTGTCCTCGTAGACGCCCGCGGCGGCCCGGTTGGAGGCGGTGACCACCAGGGCGCGGTACGGCCCGGCGGTCATGCCCGGCTCCAGTCGCCCGACTTGCCGCCCGTCTTCTCCTCCACCCGCACGTCCGTGATGACCGCTCCCTTGTCGACCGCCTTGACCATGTCGATCACGGTGAGGGCCGCCACGCTGACCGCGGTGAGGGCTTCCATCTCGACACCCGTGCGGTCGGTGGTCTTCACGGTGGCGCGGATCTCGACGGCGTCGTCCGCGACCGACAGATCAATCTTGACACCTGACACCGACAACGGGTGGCAGAGCGGGATCAGGTCCGGCGTGCGCTTGGCACCCATGATCCCCGCGATGCGCGCGGTGGCGAGGGCGTCTCCCTTGGGAACCCCCTCGCCGCGCAGCAGCTCGACCACCCGGGGCGAGACCAGGACACGGCCGCTGGCGCGGGCGGTGCGCGCGGTCACGTCCTTCCCGGATACGTCGACCATACGGGCGGCGCCCGCGTCGTCGATGTGCGTCAGTCGGTCCGTACTCATCTGTTGTGGCGCTCCCGGTCCGGGCCCGTCGCGGTGCGGCGCGTGGCCTGTGTGCGCGACACGGTACCGCCAAGTCGGGGCACTCAGCCGAGCAGGACCACCTCGACCTCGGCGCCGGGCTCGACAGAGGTGTCGTCCTCGGGGACCACGATCAGCGCGTCCGCCTGGGCCAGGGCGGCGATCAGATGGGATCCGGCGCCTCCGACCGGGGTCACCTTCCCGTCGGCGTACTTCCCCCGCAGGAATTGCCGGCGGCCACCGGGCGAGGTCAGTGCCTTGGCCGTCTCCAGGGTCGCCCGGGTCGTGGGCCGGTGGACGTCCTCCAGGCCCATCAGGGTGCGGATCGCGGGGCGCACGAACAGCTCGAAGGAGACGTACGAGGAGACCGGGTTGCCCGGGAGCGCGAGCAGCGGGATGTGCTCGGGGCCGATGGAACCGAAGCCCTGGGGCTTGCCGGGCTGCATGGCGAGCTTGCGGAAGTCGATGCCGCTGCCCGGCTCGTCCTCGTCACCCACGGAGGAGAGCGCTTCCTTGACGACGTCGTACGCCCCCACGCTCACCCCGCCCGTCGTGACGAGCAGGTCGGCGCGGATGAGCTGGTCCTCGATGGTGGAGCGCAGTGTCTCGGCGTCGTCGGCCACCGCGCCCACCCGGTAGGCGATGGCTCCGGCGTCACGGGCGGCCGCGCAGAGGGCGAAGCTGTTGGAGTCGTAGATCTGGCCGGGGCCCAATTCCTCGTCGGGCTGGGCCAGTTCGCTGCCGGTCGACAGGACCACCACGCGCGGGCGCGGGCGCACGCGCACCGTTCCGCGGCCGATCGCGGCGAGCAGTGCGATCTGCGGCGGGCCGAGGACGGTGCCCGCGTCGAGGGCGCGGTCGCCGGCCTTGACGTCGCTGCCCTGCGCGCGCACATGCGCGCGTGCCTCGGCCGAGCGGTGCACCTGCACCTCGCCACGGGCTCCGTCGGGGGCCGCGCTGTGGGCGCGCATCCCGGAGACGGGACCACCGCCCAGTCCGCCGTCGGTCCACTCCACGGGGACGACGGCCTCGGCGCCGGGCGGCAGCGGCGCTCCGGTCATGATGCGGGCGGCCTGGCCGGGGCCCACGTGGGGCTGCTCGGCCTGGCCCGCGGCGACATCGCCGACGACCGTCAGCACCGCCGGGTACTCCTCGCTCGCGCCCGCGACATCGGCGACCCGGACCGCGTACCCGTCCATGGAGCTGTTGTCGAACGGCGGCAGGGAGACCGACACCGTGACGTCCTCGACCAGGACGCAGCCCTGGGCGTCGAGGAGTTGCAGCTCGATGGGTTCGAGGGGGCGGACTGTCGCGAGGATGTCCTCCAGGTGTTCGGTCACCGACCAGAGGTGGTCCTGGCCGACGGCGCGGGGCGCGGCGCTGCTCAAAGTTGCTACATCTCCTCGGCTACGTAACTGCGAAGCCAGGACCGGAAGTCCGGGCCCAGGTCTTCACGTTCGCACGCGAGTCTGACAATGGCACGCAGATAGTCGCCGCGGTCACCGGTGTCATAGCGGCGGCCCTTGAAGACCACGCCGTGCACGGGTCCGCCGACCTTCTCGTCCGCGGCGAGCTGCTGCAGCGCGTCGGTGAGCTGGATCTCGCCGCCGCGGCCCGGCTCGGTCTTGCGCAGTATGTCGAAGATGTGCGGGTCGAGGACGTAGCGTCCGATGATCGCGTAGTTGCTGGGGGCGTCCGCCGGGTCCGGCTTCTCGACCAGGCCCGTCACCTTCACCAGATCACCCTCGTCGGTGGCGTCGACGGCGGCGCATCCGTAGAGGTGGATCTGCTCGGGGGCGACCTCCATGAGCGCGATGACGCTGCCGCCGTGCTGCTCCTGGACCTCGACCATGCGCGCCAGCAGCGGGTCGCGCGGGTCGATCAGGTCGTCGCCGAGGAGCACGGCGAAGGGCTCGTGGCCGACGTGCGGAGCCGCGCACAGGACGGCGTGACCGAGGCCCCTGGGGTCGCCCTGGCGCACGTAGTGCATGGTCGCGAGGTCGCTGGACTCCTGGACCTTGGCGAGCCGGCTGGCGTCGCCCTTCTTTTGAAGGGCCGACTCCAGCTCGTAGTTGCGGTCGAAGTGGTCCTCAAGGGGGCGTTTGTTGCGACCGGTGATCATCAGGACGTCGTCCAGACCCGCCGACACGGCCTCTTCGACCACGTATTGGATCGCCGGCTTGTCGACGACCGGCAGCATCTCCTTGGGAGTGGCTTTGGTGGCCGGCAGGAACCGGGTGCCGAGGCCTGCGGCGGGGATGACAGCCTTGCTGATCCTGGGGTGCGACTCAGTCATGCCCACAACCATATCCGGTGGCTATGTGCGGAATCTGTGTCTCCGGTTAATTCGCTCTCATATGAGCATGTTTGGAAGAATACGGGAGTCACCTGTGAGCCGGCCCGGACCAGGATCAGAGCTTGACAAGGGAATGTTGCGGCGAGAGTTCCTCACGGTGAGAAGCCGGTTGACGGCGGATGACGTGCGGGAAACGGCGGCGGCGCTCGCCGCCCGCGCGCTCGGGCTGCCCGAACTGGCGCAAGCGCGCACGGTGGCGGCGTACGTCTCCGTGGGGAGTGAGCCCGGCACTCTCGCGCTCTTGGACGCGCTGCGCGCGCGGGGCGCACGCGTTCTGCTCCCCGCGCTCCTGCCCGACAACGATCTGGACTGGGGCACCTACACCGGCGAGGACTCCCTCGCGCGCGTCCGGCACGGCGGGAAGATGGCCCTCCTGGAACCCGTCGGCGAGCGCCTCGGCCCGGACGCCGTGCGGGACGCCGACGTCGTGCTCCTGCCAGGGCTGGCGGTGGACGCGCGCGGCATGCGCCTGGGCCGCGGCGGGGGCTCGTACGACCGCGTACTGGCCCGGCTGGAGCGCGCGGGCGCCGATCCCGCCCTCGTGGTGCTCCTGTACGACACGGAGGTCGTCGAGCACGTCCCCGAGGAAGCGCACGACCGGCCGGTGCACGCGGTGGTGACCCCCTCGGGAGTGCGCCGCTTCCGCTGAACGATCTCGTGCCCGGCAGGCGAAACGGCCCTCCACGCACGCGTGGAGGGCCGTTTTCGTCATCCGTTCTTCGTCATCCGCCGGCCGTCAGGGCTTGAGCACCAGCGTGTCGCTCGTGCTCTTGTCGACCGCCTTCTTGGAGAAGGACCACGGCAGCAGTTCGCCCTTGGCCCACTTGTCCGTCTGGTCGGTGTAGTGGGCGCTGTAGGCGTGTCCGGAGGCGCCGGAGAGGTTGATCCACTTGGACTTGTCGAGGTCCCCGAGGTTGACCACCATCCGCATCGACGGCACCCAGACCACTCCGTAGCCGCCCGCCGCGTTCCAGCCGGTCGCGTTGACCGTCGCCTCGCCGCCGCTGAGCTTCCAGGGGCCGCGGTTGAGCATGTACTTGATGAAGCGGGGCCCTTCGGTACCGAGGGTCTGGTTCTTCAGGAACAGGCGGTGCAGCCGGCCCCAGCTCCAGGTGTCGATGTCCTTGCCGAGCTTGGCGGTCAGCTCCCAGCGGGCGTCCTTGAGGGCCCGCGCGAACAACTCGTCACGGGTGTCGGCCGGCTTGTCCAGGCGCGTCTTGGGCGCCGTCCACCAGTCGTTCTTCTCGTCGTCGACGATCTTGCGGACCACCTCGAACCAGCGGTCGCCGCCGTCCGGTTGGGCCTGGTCGGCGTCGCGCTGACCGCACTCGCGGACCTTGGCGTCGTCGTCGTCCACGGGGCCCGTGGTGTCCACCGGGTCGACGTACAGGCACTGGCCCTTGACCCGCAGCTCCTTGGGCAGCTTGTTGCCGAAGGCGAGCTTGAGGATGTTGCGCCAGGTCGCGTTGAAGTACGCGGCGGCCGCCGAGTCGGCGTCCTGCGTGTAGTCCCAGCCCTCCAGGAGCTTCTGCGCCTCGCGGACGTTCTTGTCCTTGACGTCGATCTTGAGCAGCTTGGGCACCAGGAGCTTGGCGATCTCACTGCTGTTGTCCAGCTGCATCTGGCGCATGTCGTCGGTGGAGATCTTGCCGCCGCCGTCGATCTTCGACTGGATCAGGTCGGTGATCCGCTGACTGCGCGCGCCGTAACCCCAGTCCGCGGTGAGCGTGTAGGGGTACTTGTCCTTGTCGACGACAGCCTGGTTGGCGGTCACGATGTAGCCGCGCTTCGGGTTGTACTCGTAGGGCAGTTCGGCCTGCTTGATGTAACCGGTCCACTGGTACTTGGAGTCCCAGCCCGGCGACGGGAGCGAGCCGTCGCCCTCGCCGCGCGTCGGGATCTTCCCCGGCAGCTGGTAGCCGATGTTGTCCTTGGTGTCGGCGTAGATCAGGTTCTGCGAGGGCACGTCGAAGGACGCGGAGGCCTTGCGGAACTCGCTCCAGTCGGAGGCCTTGTCCATCTCGAAGACGGCGTCCATGGAGTTGCCCGGGTCCAGCGCGGTCCAGCGCAGCGAGATGCCGTAGCCGTCGCCGCGGTCGGGCGCCGCGGTGTCGACGGTGGCCTTCTTGCCGACCTTGACGAGTTCGTCGTTGCGGTCGGACAGCAGGGGCCCGTTGTTGGTCTCCCGGACGACGATCGTCTTGGAGTCGCCGCCCGCGACCTTGATCGTCTCCTCGCGGGTCCTGAAGGGCAGCACCTTGCCGTCGTACTGGTAGCCGTTGCCGGTGAGCTTCTCCAGGTAGAGGTCGGTCACGTCGACCCCGGAGTTGGTCATGCCCCAGGCGATGTCCTGGTTGTGGCCGATGACCACACCCGGCATGCCCGCGAAGGTGTAACCGGACACGTCGTACTGGCACTTGCTGGAGATGCCCCGGCAGTGCAGGCCCATCTGGTACCAGACCGAGGGCAGCGAGGCCGACAGGTGCGGGTCGTTGGCCAGCAGCGGCTTGTTGGTGATGGTGTGCGACCCGGCGACGACCCAGGAGTTGGAGCCGATGCCGTTGCCGTTCACGCCGACGGCCGTGGGCACGTCGTCGAGCACGTCGTAGAGCCCCGACAGCTGACTCTGCAGGTCGGCACCGGACGCCGTGGCGTTGCCCGTGAGTCCGGTACCCGCCGTGCCGGTCGAGGATGCCGTACTGGAGCTTCCCTGGACGTACGACTTGGTGACCGTGTCGTACTCGCCCTCCTGGACGATCGCCTTGTTCCGGCTGTACGGGTACTCCGGATACAGGTCGGCGATCTGCTTCGGGCCGAGGCGGCTGGTCATCAGGGACCGGTCGATCTCTTCCTGCATGTTGCCGCGCAGGTCCCAGGCCATCGCCTTGAGCCAGGCCACCGAGTCGACCGGAGTCCACTCCTTGGGCGTGTAGTCGTTGGTGAAGCCAAGGGCCGCGTACTCCAGGGAGATATCCTCGGCGTCCTTGCCCTTCAGGTAGGCGTTGACTCCCTTGGCGTACGCCTGGAGGTACTTCTTCGTGGAGGCCGACAGCTTGGTGTCGTACTCCTTCTTCGCCACCCGGTCCCAGCCCAGTGTGCGCAGGAACTCGTCGTCCTTGACCTGGCCCTTGCCGAACATCTCGGACAGCCGGCCCGAGGTCATGTGGCGGCGTACGTCCATCTCGTAGAACCGGTCCTGCGCCTGGACGTACCCCTGCGCCATGAACAGGTCCGCGTCCGAGGCGGCGTAGATCTGCGGGATTCCGTTGCCGTCACGCTGCACGTCCACGGGTCCTGACAGACCGTCGAGCGTGAGTGAGCCCTTGGTCTGCGGGAAGGAGGCGCGCACGGTACTGATGCTCCAGTACGCACCGAAGGCGACGCCTCCGATGATGGCCAGGACCAGGACAATCAAGAACAGACGGGCTTTGCGCCCCTTCTTCCTGCCGGACTTGCCGGGCTTTTGGCCGGAAGAGGCGGTGGTGTTGGGGGGCATCGCTGTCCTTGCTGTCCTAACGCGAGCGGCAGGCGGTCCTGGAGTGCTGGAGCAACCATAGGCGCAGGGCCCACCGCACCTTGACGCGGAGTCGGTCCCTGGGCGGACGGCCGTTCGATCTTGCCCTGCGAAGTGTCAAGAAAGCGTCAAGAGTTAGGTAGGGTAACTAGACAAGGTAACTAAGTGCTCGGGTCAGAGAAGGGAAGGTCCGCTGACTGTCCACCACCTCAACCAGCTCCTGCTCGTCTGCTCGCTCGTTCTGCTCGTCGCGGTGGCGGCGGTTCGGATCTCCTCGCGCAGCGGGCTCCCCAGCCTGCTCGTCTACCTGGGCATCGGCATCGCCATGGGCCAGGACGGGCTGGGCGACGTCCACTTCAACAACGCCGAGATGACCCAGGTCATCGGATACGCGGCCCTGGTCGTGATCCTGGCCGAGGGCGGTCTCGGAACGAAGTGGAAGGAGGTCAGACCGGCGCTGCCGGCTGCCACCTCCCTGGCGCTGGTCGGAGTCGCGGTGAGCGTCGGGGTCACGGCCACGGGGGCGCACTACCTCGTCGGGCTGGAGTGGCGCCAGGCGCTCATCATCGGAGCGGTGGTGTCCTCCACGGACGCGGCGGCGGTCTTCTCGGTCCTGCGGAAAGTACCCCTCCCCGCGCGCGTGACGGGCGTCCTGGAGGCCGAGTCCGGCTTCAACGACGCTCCGGTGGTCATCCTGGTCGTCGCCTTCTCCGAGGTCGGTCCGGTGGAGCACTGGTACGTGCTGCTGGGCGAGATAGCCCTGGAGCTGGCCATCGGCGCGGCCCTCGGTCTCGCGGTCGGCTGGCTCGGCTCATGGGGGCTCAGGCATGTGGCGCTGCCCGCCTCCGGCCTCTACCCGATCGCCGTGATGGCGATCGCGGTCACGGCCTACGCCGCCGGCGCCCTGGCACACGGCAGCGGCTTCCTCGCCGTGTACCTCGCGTCGATGGTGCTCGGCAACGCGAAACTCCCGCACTGGCCCGCCACCCGCGGCTTCGCCGAAGGGCTCGGCTGGATCGCCCAGATCGGCATGTTCGTCCTGCTCGGTCTGCTGGTCACACCGCACCAGATGGGCGACGACATCTGGCCCGCACTCCTCATAGGCCTGATCCTCACCATGGTGGCGCGACCGCTCAGCGTGCTGGTCAGCCTGCTGCCGTTCCGGCTGCCCTGGCAGGAGCAGACCCTGATGTCCTGGGCTGGCCTGCGCGGCGCCGTGCCCATCATCCTCGCGACGATCCCCATGGTCAGCGGCATCCAGGGAAGCGTGCGGATCTTCAACATCGTCTTCGTCCTGGTGGTCGTCTACACCTTCATCCAGGGGCCCACCCTGCCCTGGCTGGCCCGCAAGCTGCGGCTGGGCGAGTCCACGGGGGCGGCCGACCTGGGAATCGAATCGGCGCCCCTGGAGCGGCTGCGCGGACACCTGCTGTCCGTCGCGATCCCGAAGGGGTCGCGCATGCACGGCGTCGAGGTCCACGAGCTGCGCCTGCCCGCGGGCGCCGCCGTCACGCTCGTCGTACGCGGCGGAACGTCCTTCGTGCCACTGCCCACGACCGTGCTGCGGCGCGGCGACGAACTGCTCGTGGTGGCCACCGACCCGGTCCGGGACGCGGCGGAGAAGCGGCTGCGCGCCGTCGGCCAGGGCGGCAAACTGGCCGGCTGGCTGGGCACGGGCGACAACGGGCATTAACGGGCGATATCCGGGCGATATGCATTCACAGGTGAACGTCATCATGGTGCTCGTTTTCACAGGCACCGCATCGCCCGCCCCTGTAGGATGAAGGCAGACTTAGATCGAACCAACTCTGCCTGACGCAGAGCTGGCGCGACCGTATGGCGGTCGTGGTGCCCTCGCAGGGGGTGCCCGGCATCTACCGCAGTTCCGCGCAAGAGGACAGCTCTCGGCGCCCCCCGCACGGGCGCGCTACCAGGCGGCAGAAAGGCACGGGCCGTGGCATCCACGGTCACCTCCGAGCCGTCGAAGACCTCGTCGGCTCCCGCCCGCCCGGGATACGGACAGCTGCTGCGCACCCGCGGCGCCTGGACGTTCCTGCTTCCCGGTTTCGCCGCACGCCAGCCGTTCGCGATGCTGACCATCTCAATCGTGCTCCTGGTGCAGCACACCACCGGTTCGTACGGCGCCGCAGGCGCCGTCGCCGCCGTCACCGGGGTCGCCATGGCCCTGTTCGCGCCCTACAGCGGCCGCCTGGCGGACCGCCACGGGCAGCGCGCCGTCCTGCTGCCGGGCGTCCTCGTACACTCCGTCTCCGGTCTCACGCTGACCGCGCTGGCGCTCTCGGGCGCCCCCCTGTGGGCGCTGTTCGCGGCGGCCGTACCGACCGGCGCCTCGGTGCCGCAGGTCGGCCCCATGGTCCGCGCCCGCTGGGGCGTGAAGCTCCAGGGCTCACCCCTGATGACCACCGCGGCGGCCTTCGAGTCCGTCACGGACGAGCTGACCTTCGTGCTCGGCCCGCTGGTGGCGACCGCCCTGTGCACCACCGTGGACCCCTCCGCGGGCCTGCTGACCGAGTCCGCGCTGACTCTGATCGGCGGACTTCTTTTCGCCGCACAGAAGAGCACCCAGCCTTCCGTCGCCCCCGCGACCCACGCGCGCGTGGAGCACGTTTCCGCGCTGCGCGTCCCCGGCATCCGCGTCCTGATCGTGACCTTCCTCGGCATCGGCTCCGTCTTCGGCGGCATGCAGGTCTCGCTCGCCGCCTTCGCCGAGTCGATCGGCGAACCCGGGCTGAACGGCGTCCTGTACGGCGTCTTCGCCGCGGGCAACATGCTCTCCGGTGTCGTCTGCGGCGCCGTCGCCTGGAAGATCGCCCCGCAGCGGCGGCTGCTCGTCGGGTACGCGGCCCTCGCGCTGACCGCCTCCGGGCTGTGGGCCGCCCACTCCGTGGTGGTGCTCGCCGGAATCGGCCTCCTGGTCGGCATGTGCATCGCTCCGGCCCTGATCACCGGCTACACGCTGGTCGAGGGCCTGGTACCGCCGACCGCCCGCACCGAGGCCTTCACCTGGCTGACGGGCGCGGTCGCGCTCGGCCAGGCGGCGGCCGTCACGGTCGCCGGACAACTGGAGGACCGCCTCTGGGACGGTGCAGGTTTCCTGGTGCCGATGGCCGGTACGGCACTGGCTCTGGCGACCCTGGTGACCCTGCGCTCGCACCTCGCGCCGCCGCGCGCGACCAGAGTGGTCACGCGCGGCGTGGCCCATCGCGAGCCTGTCGCGATCGGTGAGATGTGACGTGTCGAATATTCCGTTTCCGCAGGAATACGTCACTGTGACTCCGCCGCAAAGCGGCTTCTCACTTGGGCACAAGGCCCTCATGACGGTCAAGCCCTGACCGCCGCCCGCGGGCAGGTGACGCACGTTACTCCATTTGCTGGCCGCACAGGTTAATATGGACGATCGTTAGCACTCACTGAGTGAGAGTGCCAGGAGGAAGACAAGTGCCGACCTACCAGTACCAGTGCACCGAGTGCGGCGAGGGCCTCGAGGCGGTGCAGAAGTTCACCGACGACGCCCTGACCGAGTGCCCCAACTGCGGTGGCCGCCTGAAGAAGGTGTTCTCGGCCGTCGGCATCGTCTTCAAGGGCTCCGGCTTCTACCGCAATGACAGCCGCGGCTCCTCGTCGAGCAGCTCGCCGGCGTCGAAGCCGTCGACGTCCACGTCGCCGAGCTCTTCGTCGTCGACTTCCACGTCCTCGTCGAGCTCCTCGTCCTCCTCGGACGCGAAGTCGTCGGGCAGCGGCTCGTCCAGCAGCAGCAGCTCCGCCGCGTAAGGCTCACTTCTTACGGGACCCTGTCGTCATACGACGACGGGGTCTTCGGCGTCCCCCGACCCGGCTAGGGTGCGGTCCATGGCGAACACGGAGAATCCTCAGGGCCCGGCCGGGGCGAAGACGCAGGCCAGGGCCGAGATCGGTGTCATCGGTGGCTCGGGCCTCTACTCCTTCCTCGACGACGTCACCGAGATACAGGTCGACACCCCTTACGGACCGCCCAGCGACTCCCTGTTCCTCGGCGAGGTCGCCGGGCGACGGGTCGCCTTCCTCCCCCGGCACGGCCGCGGCCACCATCTGCCGCCGCACCGCATCAACTACCGGGCCAACCTGTGGGCGCTGCGCTCCGTCGGCGCCCGCCAGGTGCTCGGCCCCTGCGCGGTGGGCGGTCTGCGCCCCGAGTACGGGCCGGGGACGCTGCTCGTTCCGGACCAGATGGTCGACCGTACGAAGGCACGGGCGCAGACGTACTTCGACGGGCACCCCCTGCCCGGTGGGGGCGTGCCGAACGTCGTGCACGTGTCGCTGGCCGACCCGTACTGCCCCGTCGGCCGCAAGGCCGCGCTGGAGGCCGCCCGCGGCCGGGACTGGGAGCCCGTGGACGGCGGCACGCTCGTGGTGGTGGAGGGGCCGCGCTTCTCGACCCGCGCCGAATCGCTGTGGCACCGGGCGCAGGGCTGGTCCGTGGTGGGCATGACCGGTCACCCCGAGGCGGCTCTCGCCCGTGAACTGGAGCTCTGCTACACGTCGCTGACCCTGGTCACCGACCTCGACGCGGGTGTCGAGACCGGTGAGGGCGTCTCGCACGACGAGGTGCTGAAGGTGTTCGCGGCGAACGTCGACCGGCTGCGCAGCGTGCTGTTCGACCTGGTGGCGGGGCTGCCGGCGAACGAGACGCGGGATTGTCCGTGCACCAGGGCGCTGGGCGGGATGGACCCGGGCTTCGAGCTGCCGTGACCCTCCGGCCGACCGCTCGCCACCACCGGTGGCCGGGGCGGAACTTCCCGTTCGGGTGAGGGAGTTGTCCACAACCCGCCAGTAACCCACCGGCCGCGGCGGGCCTCGCCGCGAAGCCTCATCGTGGGATCGCAAGCCGATCTCTCGTCGCAGGTGGTGGTCACCATGGCACAGCTCCCTTCCGCGGTCTCTCCCTCGGTCCCTCGCTCGGTCTCTCCTCCGGTACGCCCGCTGGGCACGGACGCTCCTCCCACGTGCGAGGTGCCGCACTTCGCGCCTGTGCGGGTGCGGGGCGGCGCGTATCTGCTGCGGCGTCTGCTGCGGCACCGGAGGCGAGCCGTGGCCGCGGGGCTCGCGGTCACGGCGGCCGCGCTGGTGGCGGCGGGCCCTCGTGACGCCGAGCGTGCACGAGGGCGTCCCGCGGCGGCACCGGCCTCCGCCTCCGCTCCTGCTTCAGCCCCTGCTTCTGTCTCCGGTTCTGTCTCCGGTTCTGTCTCCGGGCGCGAGCGGCATGCGGTCGAGAGGGTGACGGCGCCGGTACGGATCGCCGACGCGGCCACCGTCCGGTTGCTGCGGCCGGGCGACCGGGTCGACGTGGTCGCCGCGGACAGCGGCGGTGCGGCGCGGGTGGTCGCGTCCGGTGCGCGGGTGACCGACGTGCCGGACATCGGTGCCACCGAGACGGGAGCGCTGCTCGTCCTGTCGGTCCCACGGGCCGCGGCCGCGCGGCTGGCCGGGGCGAGCGCGACCTCTCGGCTGGCGGTGACGCTGTGCTGAGCCTCCCAGGACGCACCACCGACCAGGTGTCAAGTCCCTCGTTGGAGCTGCCCAATTGGACAGGCCCGGCAGACCCTGACGTAGGTTGCGGAGCTGTTTGTTCCACAACTTGTGCAGAGGGGCCTCTTGGTGAGCGAGAAGAAGCCGGGCGTCTGGGTGGGCTTCAAGACCTTCCTGACACGTGGGAACGTCGTCGATCTGGCAGTCGCCGTGGTCATCGGCGCCGCCTTCACGAATGTCGTCAACTCGGTGGTGAAGGGCATCATCAATCCACTGGTCGGCGCGTTCGGCACCAAGGATCTCGACAAGTACCGCTCGTGCCTGAAGTCGCCCTGCACGGTCAACAAGGCGACGGGTGCGGTCACGAGCGGCATCCCGATCATGTGGGGCACGGTCCTCAGTGCCACGCTCACGTTCCTGATCACCGCGGCCGTCGTCTACTTCCTGATGGTCCTGCCGATGTCCAAGTACCTGGCCCGGCAGGCCGCCCGCCAGAAGGCGAAGGAGGGCACGCAGGAGATCATCGAGGTGTCCGAGCTGGAGGTCCTCAAGGAGATCCGCGACGCCCTGGTGGCGCAGCGCGGTTCGGGGCACAGCCGGGAGTAGCCGGCGCGTTGCGGCGCCTGGCACGGCACCTCGGGGCCCGGACACGGGGGTTCGGGGCCCTGGGGTGCCGGGCCCGGGCTCAGATGTGGTGGGGCGGCTTCTCGTCGAGGAAGCGCTTCAGGTCGGCCGCGCTGTCGCCGCCGGTGGTGGGCCGCTCGCCCCAGCCGTCGTCCGTGTCGTCCGAGGACTGCCGGTACAGCGGGTCGTCGAAGTCGAGCGCGTTCTTCGGGTCGCGCGGTTCGGGGGCGGGGGCGGTACTCATGCCCCCAGGGTACGCCGAGGGGCCGCGGCCCCCTGGTCCAGCTGGGGACCGGGTCGGCGCCGCACCACCGGGGGTTCCGGCCGGCACCGCACCACCGGGGGTCCCGGCCGGCACCGCACCACCGGGGGTCCCGGCCGGCACCGCACCACCGGCGCAAGGAGAGCCCGTCCGCCGCATCGGCCCACGCCCGCGCCCGCCCCGTCGCCTTCGGGTGCCGTGCCGTCTCCCGGGCCCGGGAGTTTCTGATGTGCTTGGCCGTATGACGTCCACTTCCCCATCAGAAGCCGCTTCCACGCCACAGCCGGTCCCGCGTGGACCGCTGCGCACCATGACCGCACGCGGTCGGGACGAGGAACACCGGGTCGCGTCGCCGCTGGAACTCTTCTTCGACCTCTGTTTCGTGGTGGCCATCGCCCAGGCCGGTGTCCAACTGGTGCACTCCGTGGCCGAGGGGCACGCGGGCGAGGGCGTCCTCAACTACGCGATGGTCTTCTTCTCCATCTGGTGGGCGTGGATGAACTTCACGTGGTTCGCCTCCGCGTACGACAACGACGACGCGCTCTACCGGGTCGTCACCCTGGTCCAGATCGCCGGAGTCCTGGTGCTCGCCGCCGGGGTGACGCGGGCGTTCGAGGACCACGCGTTCCTGCTCGTCTGGCTCGGTTACGTGATCATGCGGTTCGCGATGATCGCGCAGTGGCTGCGGGCGTCACGCGCGGCCGAGGGCAGTGAGAGAACCACGGCGCTGCGGTATGCGGGCGGTGTGCTGCTGTGCCAGGTCGGCTGGGTGGGTTTGTTCCTGCCGGAGCCCGCCCTTCCCTGGGTGTTCCTGGTGATGGTGGCCGCCGAGCTGTGCGTCCCGCTGTACGCGGAGAAGAGCTTCACCACGTCCTGGCACCCGCACCACATCTCCGAGCGGTACGGGCTGTTCACGATCATCGTGCTGGGCGAGACGATCGCCGCCGCCACGGTCGCCGTGAAGTCGGCCATGGACGAGCAGGAGGCCCTGGGCGAGTTGCTGCCGATCGCCGCGGGCGGGCTGCTGATCGTCTTCTCCGCGTGGTGGATCTACTTCGCGGTCCCCATCCACGGTCGGCTGCGCTCCAACGGGCAGGCCTTCCTGTGGGGTTACGGCCATTACGTGATCTTCGCGTCGGCGGCGGCGATCGGTGCGGGCCTGGAGGTCGCGGTGGAGCAGGCGGTCGGCAAGGCGCACGTCTCGACGCTTGCCGCGTCCGGTGCGGTGACCCTGCCGACGGCGCTGTACCTGCTGACGGTGTGGGCGTTGCATGCCCGCCACTTCAAGGTGGGCATCGCCCAGCAGCTCGTCCTTCCGGTGACCGCGCTGCTGGTCCTCGTGTGCACGTTCCTGGGCGACTGGGGAGTGCTCGCGGCCGGCATCGTGGCGGCGCTGGCGGTGGCGGCCGGGGTGACGCTGATCGGGCGGGCCCCGGAGCGGGGGGAGGCGGAGGCCGTCTAGCGAAGGAACACTGGGCGCATGACAGTTGACGCTCTGACGGATGTCGCGGGCCTGCGTGTGGGGCATGCGACACGCACCGGCGACGGTTGGCTCACCGGCAGCACGGTCGTGCTCACCCCCGAGGGGGGCGCGATCGCGGCTGTGGACGTACGTGGAGGCGGCCCCGGCACGAAGGAGACCGACGCGCTCGACCCGCGCAACCTGGTGCAGAAGGTCGAGGCGGTCGTCCTGACCGGGGGCAGCGCCTACGGGCTGGACTCGGCGTCCGGGGTGATGGCCTGGCTGGAGGAAAGGGGACGCGGGGTACGTGTGGGCCCGAGCCCGGCGCACGTCGTCCCGGTCGTGCCCGCCGCCTGCGTCTTCGACCTGGGCCGCGGCGGCGAGTTCCGGGCGAGGCCGGACGCGTCGACGGGCCGGGCCGCGGTCGAGGCCGCCGCCGCGAGCGAACCCGGTGCTCCGGTGCGGGAGGGGTGCGTGGGCGCCGGCACGGGAGCGACGGTCGGCGCGGTCAAGGGCGGGATCGGAACGGCGAGTGCCGTCCTCGACTCGGGGATCACGGTGGCGGCGCTGGTGGTGGCCAACGCGGCGGGGTCGGCTGTGGATCCGCTGACGGGGGCGTTGTACGGGGAGTTGTTCCAGGGCCGTATGGCATATCCGTCGGACGAGGTCCACGAGACGGCCCGGCTGCGGCTGGCCGAGGCGGCCGCGAAGAACTCCCCTCCCCCGCTGAACACCACGCTCGCGGTCGTCGCCACCGACGCCGACCTGACGCGCGCGCAGGCGCAGAAGCTCGCGGGCACGGCGCACGACGGCATCGCGCGGGCCGTGCGGCCGGTGCATCTGCTGAACGACGGGGACACGGTGTTCGCGCTGGCCACGGGTGCTCGGCCGCTCGCCGCCGGGAATCCCCTCGCGCTGAACGAGATCCTCGCGGCGGGCGCGGACCTGGTCACGCGCGCGATCGTCCGGGCCGTGCGCGCGGCCGAGTCGGTGGACGGGCCCGGCGGGTCATGGCCCTCGTACCGGGAGCTCTACGGCAGCGAACGCGGCAGCGGACACGGCAGCGATTAGGGACGACGGTTGGCTGATTGTCCTGGTTCTGTCACGTGATGGCGTCAGGCGTGGAGGGCGGGAACCCTTCGCGCCACGGCTCGCTCTCTCTCCACGTACTGGAGCGGATCACGCACATCACGACACTTGGAGCAGCTCGTGGCAACGCCGGACATAACAGCGCGGCGCGCACTGGGCGCCTGTGCCGCCCTGGTGGTCGGCGCCCTCACCCTGACCGCCTGCGGCGGCAATGCCAACGCCGACACCGACGGCAAGAACGGCAAGGGCGGCACCAAGACGTCGACGGCGAAGATCGCGATCTCCGCCAAGGACGGTTCGACGAGCGCGTCCATCAACGCCACCGGGGTGAAGGTCAGCGACGGGAAGCTGACCGATGTGAGGATGACGGTGGCGGAGGCGGGCACGGAGGTGGCCGGGTCGGTTTCCGGGGACGGGAAGAGCTGGAAGCCCGCGAAGCAGTTGGAGCGCGGCACCAAATACCGGATCTCCGCGACCGCCAAGGACTCCGACGGCCGGACCTCGGCCGCCAACTCCATTTTCACGACCGTCGATTCGGCCAACAGCTTCATCGGCACGTACACGCCGGACAACGGCACCACGGTCGGCGCCGGCATGCCGGTGTCCTTCACCTTCGACAAGGCGATCAGCGCGAAGAAGGCCGTGCAGTCGCACATCACGGTCACCTCCAGCAGCGGGCAGCAGGTTGTCGGGCACTGGTTCGGGACGCAGCGGCTCGACTTCCGGCCGAAGGAGTACTGGAAGGCGGGCTCCAAGGTCACCATGAAGATCGACCTGGACGGTGTGCAGGGTGCCGGTGGCATCTACGGCGTGCAGAAGAAAACGGTCACCTTCACCGTCGGGCGCTCCCAGGTGTCCACGGTCGACGTGAAGACGCAGACCATGACGGTCGTGCGCGACGGCAGGACCCTCAAGTCGATCCCGATCTCGGCGGGCAGCGCGGAACACACCACGTACAACGGGCAGATGGTGATCTCCGAGAAGTTCCGGCAGACGCGTATGAACGGCTCGACGGTCGGTTATGGCGGCGAGTACGACATCCCGGACGTGCCGGACGCGATGCGGCTGACGACGTCGGGGACGTTCGTGCACGGCAACTACTGGTACAACCAGGGGAACCCGCCGTTCGGCCGGGAGGGCACGAGCCACGGCTGTGTCGGGCTCGCGGACGTGCAGGGGGCGCAGGGCGACACGCCTGCCCACTGGTTCTTCGACAACTCCCTCGTCGGGGACGTGGTCGTCGTGAAGAACTCCCCCGACAAGACGGTCGCGCCGGACAACGGTCTCAACGGCTGGAACATGGCGTGGAGCGCGTGGACCGCGGGAAGTGCCGTCTGACGAGGGCTTTTTGGCGCTTCGGCGGGCCGCGGGGGAACTTGCCGCGCGGCCCGCTCGTTTTCTGTGCGGACGTTTTCTCGGTTCGAGGACATGATGTCCGACCGAGGGGCTACGGTATGCACCCACGAGGTGACATGCAGCAACGCCGGGAGAAACCTTGAGCGTTCCGTACGAGACGGCAGCGTACGAACAACCCGAGTCGCCCGAGTCTCCGGAGGAGCACCTTGAGCGACTTCTCGGGCGTGCCCTGAACTCCTTCGAGCTGCCCGACGACGCGATACGGCGACTCGACTGCGCGCTGGCGCACGACAGTTCACTGCACTCCGCGCACCACAGCGCGGGGCTGCACCGCGAGACGTACCGACACACATGGCTGCTCGTGGACGGCTCTGCGCTCACCCTGTGGGAGCTCGTCCACAACACGGCACCCGGCAGCCATCCGCAGCACGAGGTGTACGTGGACGAGGAGGAGCTGCGCGCGGCGACGGCCAGGCTGCCGCTACCGCCGGACGCCCCCGACTTCGAACTGCCCGTGATGGTGCAGCTGTCGCCGATCCCCGAGCCCCGGCACGCCTACGTGCCCGACGACTCGGCGGATCACGCGCGCCGGCTGCTGCGGCGGGCGGAGAATCCGGACGGCCCGGGTGCGGACATCGTCGCGCTGCTGCGCACGGCGACCGCCCACCAGATCACCCAGGCCTTCGGGCGCCCGTGCCGGGCCGGTCAGGTGAGGCTCTGCTTCTCGCTGTACGAGCACGCTTTCCTGCTGCGCGACGGGCAGGAGATCTCCCTGTGGGAGGTCGAGCACACGGCGACGCCGGACAAGCGGCACATGTGCGAGGTCTATCCGACGGAGGGCGCGGCGCGCGAGGCGATGGAGCGCCGGGCGGCTCAGCGGAGTTAGCCCATCACCCTGGCGAGGCTGCCGGCTCATCCGGCCGAAGCGGGCCTTCCGGTTACGGTCGGCCGTCGCTGAACTGGCGTACCAGACCGTCGAATGCGTCGCGTTCCGCCGGGGTCAGCTCGACGCATTCCACGCCGGGGCCCGTCTGGCGCTGGCTGGGCAGGGCCCACAGAGCGTCGCCGGGGCGCACCGCCGTGGCCTCGAACCGGTTCCGGCGCAGGAGCCGTACCAGGCCGACGACCCAGACGGCGGTCGCCAGGACGAGGACGGTCACGCCTGTCAGTTGGAGGATCGACGGGTGCTCGGGCATACGTTCCAGTAGACACCACAGTCCGGGACTTTGGTCCCGGACCGTGACGCATCTCGCAGGTGCGGCAAATGACTCACCGTTGCCGCAAAGGGTAATTCAGGCCGCGACCGGCTCCTTTGAGTCGGCCTTGGCGGATATCGGTGCCCCGGCCGGCTCGGCGGCGCCCCCGGGAGCCTGCTTCCGCATGCCCTTCAGGACGACCACCAGGGCGGTGGAGACGCAGACACCCGCGGCGATGGCGACGAGGTAGAGGAACGGGTTGCCCATCAGCGGGACCACGAAGACGCCGCCGTGCGGGACGCGCTGCGAGGCGCCGAAGGCCATCGACAGGGCGCCGGTGACCGCGCCGCCCGCCATCGAGGCCGGGATGACGCGCAGCGGGTCGGCCGCCGCGAACGGGATCGCGCCCTCCGAGATGAAGGAGGCGCCGAGGACCCAGGCCGCCTTGCCGTTCTCGCGTTCGGTCTCGGTGAAGAGCTTGCCGCGCACGGTCGTGGCGAGGGCCATGGCCAGCGGCGGAACCATGCCGGCCGCCATCACCGCGGCCATGATCTTCATGGCGGAGTCGCTGGGGCTGGCGACCGCGATACCGGCGGTGGCGAAGGTGTACGCGACCTTGTTGACGGGGCCGCCGAGGTCGAAGCACATCATCAGGCCGAGGATGACGCCGAGTCCGATGGCGTTGGCTCCGGAGAGGCCGTTGAGCCAGTCGGTCATGCCCTTCTGGGCGGACGCGATCGGCTTGCCGATCACCACGAACATCAGGAAGCCGACGACGATCGAGGAGATCAGTGGGATCACGACGACCGGCATGATGCCGCGCATCACCGGCGGGATGTCGATCTTCTGGATCGCCAGGACGGTCGCGCCGGCGATCAGACCCGCGGCCAGACCGCCGAGGAAGCCCGCGTTGATGGTGAGGGAGATCGCGCCGCCGACGAAGCCGGGGACGAGGCCTGGCCGATCCGCCATGCCGTAGGCGATGTAGCCCGCCAGGACCGGGACCAGGAAGCCGAAGGCCGCGACGCCGATCTGGAAGCTGAGCGCACCCCAGCTGTCGATCTGGCCCCAGTCGAAGTGCTGGGTGACCGACGGCATCTTGGCGACCAGGTACCCGTTGTCGCCGCCCAGGGCGAAGCCGAGGGCGATCAGCAGACCGCCCGCGGCGACGAACGGCACCATGTAACTGACGCCGGACATCAGCCACTTGCGGAGCTTGGTTCCGTAGCCCTCGCCGGAGTCGCCGACGCGCTCGACGGGGCTGCCGGGCGACGCGGCGCCCGCGGTGACCTCGCCGCGCTCCGCCTTGCCGCGGACCTCGGAGATCAGCTCGGCGGGGCGGTTGATGCCCGCCTTCACGCCGACGTCGACGGTCGGCTTTCCGGCGAAGCGGTCCTTTTCCCGTACGGGCACGTCGTGGGCGAAGATCACGCCGTCCGCGGCGGCGATGACGGCCGGGTCGAGCCGGGCGAAGCCGGCCGAGCCCTGCGTCTCCACGACGATCTCGACGTCGGCGGCGTCGCGTCCCGCGTTCTCCAGCGACTCGGCGGCCATGTACGTGTGCGCGATGCCGGTGGGGCAGGAGGTGACGGCGACGATACGGAAGGGGCGCGCGTCCTCGCCGCCGGTGGCGCCCGGCGCCGGGGCGGGTCCGTCCTCGACGGTCGCACCCGGCACCGGGGCCGTGCTGCCCGCGGCGGCGTCGGAGGAGGCCGTCCCGGCCGGCGCCGCCGCGGAGTCCGTGGCTTCCTGGGTGCCGTCCGACGCGGCCGCGGCCGCCGGGGACGAGTCCCCGCGGATGAGTGCGGCCGCGGCCCCCGCGTCGTCCACGGACCGCAGCGCGGACGTGAACTCGGCGTTCATCAGCTGGCGGGCCAGGGACGACAGGATCGTGAGATGCGCGTCGTCGGCGCCCGCCGGTGCGGCGATCAGGAAGATCAGGTCGGCGGGCCCGTCCGGCGCGCCGAAGTCGATGCCGGCGGCGCTGCGCCCGAAGGCGAGCGTCGGCTCGGTGACATGGGCGCTCCGGCAGTGCGGGATGCCGATGCCGCCGTCGAGGCCGGTCGGCATCTGGGCCTCGCGGGCGGCCACGTCGGCGAGGAAGCCGTCGAGGTCGGTCACCCGGCCCAGGGTCACCATGCGCTCGGCGAGGGCGCGTGCCGCCGCCTCTTTGGTATCGGCGGACAGGTCGAGGTCGACCAGGTCCGCGGTGATCATCTCGCTCATCGCGGGCTCCTTCGCACGCGTGCCGCCCGAGGGGAGTGGTGGGCGGGGGTGGGGACGGGGGTGCTGCACCCGGAGGGGGGCTCCGAGGGGATGGGGATGCCAGGGGTGGCAGGAGTGCCAGGGGTGGCACGAGGGGCGGAGGCGGGGCCGGGGAAGCCCCGCCTCCGGACGGCTGCGGCGAGGAACGGGGAGTACCGCCGCGTCAGGGCCGGTTCAGGGGATGTGCGGGGTGCGGACATCGCCGTACGGGACGCACGGGACACGCGGGACTCGCCGGACGCGCGGACCGTCGTACGGAACGCGCCCGTCGCGCAGGTGTGCGGCTCACCGCATGCGCCGCGGGTGCGTCGTCCGGTGTTCATGACACCGGCTCCGTCAGGGCGCGGTCCATGGGGATCTCCGGGGTGACCGTGACGGTGGAGGGGTCGAGGTCGGCCGGGGTCGGCATCACGCTGCCGGGGAGTCGGACGGCCGCGGCGCCGTGGGCGACGGCGGAGGCGAGGGCCCCGGGGCCGCTGCCGCCGGCGATCAGGAAGCCGGCGAGCGAGGAGTCGCCGGCGCCCACGTTGCTGCGTACGGCGTCGACGCGCGCGCTGGCGAACCAGGCGCCCGACCCGTCGACGAGCAGTTGCCCGTCCGCGCCGAGGCTCGCGAGCACGGCGCGGGCGCCCAGTTCGCGCAGTTCCTCGGCCGCCTTCATCGCGTCGCCCACCGTGGCGAGGGGGCGCCCGACGGCTTCCGCGAGCTCCTCGGCGTTCGGCTTGACCACGTCGGGCCGCTCGCGCAGCGCGGCCAGCAGCGCGGGCCCGGAGGTGTCCAGCGCGATCCGCGCGCCCTCGGCGTGCGCCCGCGCGACCAGGGTGGCGTACCACGACGGCGCGAGCCCCCGCGGCAGGCTCCCGCAGCACGCGATCCAGGCGGCGTCGCGGGACTGCTGTCGTACGGTCTCCAGGAGCAGTTCCTCCTCGGCCGCCGACAGTTCAGGACCGGGAGCGTTGATCTTCGTCAGTACGCCGTCCGCCTCGGCGAGCGCGATGTTCGAGCGGGTGGCCCCGGCGACCGGGACCGGCGCGACCTCGATGCCCTGCGCGTCGAGCAGGTCCGCGACGAGTGCGCCCGGCGCACCGCCCAGGGGCAGTACGGCCACCGTGCGCTGTCCGGCGGCGGCGACCGCCCGTGAGACGTTCACGCCCTTGCCGCCCGGGTCCATGCGCTCGCCGGTGGCCCGGATGACCTCGCCGCGGTCGAGCGAGGGGACCTCGTAGGTGCGGTCCAGGGAGGGGTTGGGGGTGACGGTGACGATCATGCGCGTACTACTTCCGTGCCGGCGCGCTCAATGGCGGTGGCGTCCTCGGGGCTCAACCCGCTGTCGGTGATCAGCAGGTCCACATCGCTCAGGTCGCCGAAGCGGGCGAAGTGTTCCTGGCCGTGCTTGGCGGAGTCGGCGAGCAGGACCACACGGCGCGCGGCGTGGACGGCGGCGCGCTTCACGGCGGCCTCGGCGAGGTCGGGGGTGGTCAGTCCGTACTCGGCGGAGAAGCCGTTGGCGGCGATGAACAGGACGTCGGCGCGGATCTCGCCGTACGCGCGCAGCGCCCAGGCGTCCACGGCGGCGCGCGTCCGGTTCCGTACGCGCCCCCCGACCAGGTGGAGCTGGATGCCGGGGTGGTCCGCGAGGCGGGCCGCGTTCGGCAGGCTGTGGGTGACGACGGTGAGCGTCGACTCCAGCGGGATCATTCCGGCCAGCCGCGCGACCGTTGTACCGGCGTCGAGGATCATCGTGCCCTCGGCCGGCAGCTCCGCGAGGGCGGACTTGGCGATCCGGTCCTTCTCGTCGGCCGCGGTGGACTCGCGCTCGGCGAGGTCGGGCTCGAAGTCCAGGCGTCCGGCCGGTATCGCACCACCGTGCACGCGGCGTACCAGGCCCGCACGGTCGAGGGCCTTCAGGTCGCGGCGGATGGTCTCCGCGGTGACCTGGAACTCCTCGGCCAGCGACAGGACGTCCACCCGGCCGCCGTCACGGGCGAGCCGCAGGATCTCCTGCTGCCGCTCCGGTGCGTACATGTCCGTTCGCCTCCGATTGATGCCCGAACCTGTGGTTTCAGTCGGAGGCTACGCCCGGATTTCCGGAAAGTAAACAGGTTCGGGCTTCAAGTGGGCATGAACGGACTTTCGTCAAGCGTGAGGGAACAGCCATGGCCCCGCACCTGAGGTGCGGGGCCATGAGGCAGTGCTCTGGTTCGGAAGGGGTCAGGAGACGAGCTCCGGCTCCTTCGCCGCCCCCTCCGTCGCCCCGTCCTCGGCACCCTCCACGTGCTGCGCCGGCCGCTTCGGCAGGGCGAACATCAGCAGGAAGATGACGCCCATCACCGCCGCGACCCAGCCCAGCGAATGCTCGAAGGCGTTCGCGAAGGCGGGTCCCACCTGGGCCGCGGTGATCCGGTCGCTTATCTCGCCGAAGAAGACCACGGACACCAGCCCGAGCCCGAGCGCGTTGCCCATCTGCTGCACGGTGTTGATGAGTCCGGACGCCGAACCGGCGTGCTCGCGCGGGACCTCCGAGAGCACCGCGTCGGTCAGCGGGGCCACGATGAAGCCCATCCCGGCGCCCATGACCACCAGGGGGAGCGCCATCTGCCAGGAGGCGATGTCCATGCCGTACCGGTCGGACTCCCAGATGTAGATGAGCACGCCGAGCCCCATGATCAGGGCGCCCGCCTGGAGCACCTTGCGGCCGAAGCGCGGGACCAGCAGCTGTACCGACATGCCCGCCGCAGCCGACACGGCGATCGAGAACGGGACGCCGGTCAGACCGGCGTGCAGCGGGGTCCAGCCCAGCCCGTACTGCATGTACATCGTCCAGACCAGGAAGAAGATGCCGAGCGCGACACCGAAGACGGTCTGTACGGCGATGCCCGCGGCGAAGCTCTTCACCTTGAACAGCGACAGCTCGACCAGCGGCGAACCGTCCCGCGCCGCCTTCCGCCGCTCGTACGCCACCAGCGCCGCGAACACACCGAGCGCGCCGACCATCGACACGTACCCCCACAGCGGCCAGCCCAGCTCACGGCCACGGGTGAGCGGGTAGAGCAGCATCAGCAGGCCGAGGGTGACGAGCGCGACGCCGACGAGGTCCAGCTTGAGCGCCTTCGGCGCCTTGGACTCGGTGATGAACTTCCGGCCCAGGATCAGCGCGGCCACGCCCACCGGCAGGTTGATGAGGAAGATCGGCCGCCATTCGAGCCCGAACAGGTTCCACTCGGTGAGCAGGGCGCCGAGCAGCGGACCGGACACCGCGCCGAGTCCGACGACCGCGCCGAAGAGCCCGAAGACCTTGCCGCGCTCGTGCGCCGGGAACGTCGCGTGCACGATCGACAGCACCTGCGGCACCATCATCGCGGCCATGCCGCCCTGCAGAATGCGCGAGGCGACGAGCATCTCCGGGTTCGCGGCGAAGCCGCAGAGCGCGGAGGCGAGCGTGAATCCGCCGACGCCTATGAGGAACAGCCGCTTGCGGCCGTGGATGTCGCCGAGCCTTCCACCGGTGATGAGCCCGGCGGCGAAGGCCAGCGCGTAGCCCGCTGTGATCCACTGGATCTGGCTGAACGACGCGCCCGCGTCGCGCTGGATCGACGGGATCGCGATGTTGACGATCGTGACGTCGACCAGGTCCATGAAGGCGGCGGTCATCACGATGGCGAGCGCGAACCAGCGGCGCCGGTCGGTGGTGTCCGCTGCGGCGGCCCCGGCGGCCTCGGCGGCCGGTGTGCTCGGAGGGGTCTCGGTGGAGGTCATGCATCGAAGATTAGGACCCCATTAGGTCAGATCGTGTCCTAGTTGTGCGGCAATCTGAAAGACATGACGACAACACGGAACGACGACCGTGACGAACGCCCGCCCGAGGGGGCCTCATGACCACCGACACGCCGGCACGGCTGCTTCAGCTCCTCTCGCTCCTCCAGACCCCCCGCGAATGGCCCGGCGGCGAGCTCTCCGAGCGGCTCGGGGTGTCCCGTCGCACGGTCCGCCGCGATGTCGACCGGCTGCGCGAGCTGGGGTATCCGGTGCAGGCCACCAAGGGTTCCGACGGCGGGTACCGGCTGGTGGCCGGGAAGGCGATGCCGCCGCTCGTGCTGGACGACGAGGAGGCGGTGGCTATCGCGGTGGGGCTGCGGGCCGGCGCCGGGCACGCCGTCGAGGGCGTGGACGAGGCCTCCGTACGCGCCCTCGCCAAGCTGGAGCAGGTGCTGCCGAGCCGGCTTCGGCACCGGGTGTCCGTCCTCCAGGCCGCGACCACCCCGCTGACCAGCGGCGACGGGGCGAGCATCGCGCCCGAGACGCTGACCGTGATGGCCTCGACGGTGGCCGGGCAGGAGCGGCTGCGGTTCGCGTACCGCTCCGGGGACGGCACGCCGTCGCGGCGCCTGACCGAGCCCTACCGGCTCGTGTCGACCGGCCGCCGCTGGTACCTCGTCGCGTACGACCTCGACCGCGAGGACTGGCGGACCTTCCGCGTCGACCGGGTCACCGAGCCCTTCGCGACGGGGGCCCGCTTCACCCCGCGCGAGCTGCCCACGGGGGACGCTGCGGAGTTTCTGCGGCAGTCGATGTTCCGGCGCCAGGAGACCTACGAGTTCGACGTCACGTTCGCCGCGCCCGCCGACTTCATCATCGCGCGCCTGCCCAAGTGGGTCGGCCCACCGGAGCCGATCGACGACCACAGCTGCCGGCTGCGCGGCTCCTCCGGCGACTCCGTGGAGTGGCTGGCGGTGCGCATCGCGATGGTGGACTGCGAGTTCACGGTCCACGAGCCGCCGGAACTGGTCGGATACGTACGGGACCTGGGGGCTCGGCTGACTCGGGCGGCAGGCGGCCGGGCGGCGTGAGCACCCGCCGCTGAGCACGCCGTACAGCGCTTCGTGCGGCCCTTCATGCGGCGTTCCAGGGGAAGTCCCGCAGCGCCCCGAGGTGGCGCAGCGCCAGCTCGGCCGGGCCCTCCGGGCCGTCCGCCGCTGCGTCCCCGGCGGCCCAGGCCTCCACAGCCACGCGGACCGCCGCGCTCGCCACGGCGGCACCGAAACGGAGCTCGGGCGAGACGGCGATGGGGGCGGGGGCAGAAGCGGCCGAGACGTCGGGCTCGGCGGGGGCAGAAGCGGCCGAGACGTCGGGCTCGGCGCGCCCCTCGCCCCCGGAGACCCGCACCGTCAGCACCCTCGCGAGCGTCCGCTCCCCCGTCTGGCAGGCCTCGCCCCAGACCCGCAGCAGGGCCGGGCTGGTCTCCGCCAGCCGGATCAGGGAGCGGACCCACTCCAGGGATTCCCGCCGTACGCCTACGCCGGGTGTCAGGGTCTGCTTGACCGCGTGCCGGAGCGCCTCGGGGACGGACAGGTCGGCGGGGGCGTCGCGTACTGCCTCCGCCCACTTCTGGGCGCCTGCGGCGAAGAGGGGGCCGAGCGCCTCCTCCTTGCTCGCGAAGTAGCGGTAGAACGTGCGTGGCGCGATGCCGGCGGCGCGGGCGATGTCCTCGGCGCGGGTGGCCCGCAGACCGTTCCGCATGAAGAGCGCGGCCGCGGACCGGGCGATCTCCATGCGCGTGGCGGCCTTGCGTCGTTCGATCAGCGAAGGGCCCGACCGCGGCGCCCTTCCGCCAGGGGTGGTACCGGTCACAAACGGCAGGTTATGCCTCTGTGGCACAATCTGCCATCCGGGTCACCCCGGGGTTCAGGTTCGGGGTGGCCCGTCGGCCTGCCCGAAACCCGCCGCTCCGCGTGTGTGATGCCGGAAATGGAGCCGAGCCCCGGCGCCAGGGGGGGTGAGGCGCCGGAGCTCGGCTCTGGAAGAGTCCCGACGCGAGGGGGGAGTGCGTCGGAACTCGGCTCTGTGGGTCCTGGGCGCGGTGCCCGGGACCGTTCAGTGGGTCCTGAAGGCTGGGCCCTGAAGTCTTGTGCCCAGTGCTCAGCAGGTTGAAGCGGCCTTACATGGCCATGTCCGGTCGATTTTCGCCCCCGTTTCGACCGCGACACGACCCTTTGTGTCATCGTGCGTCATCGACGACGCTTCCTTACGCCGCCGCGTCGAAGCCGGTGTCGCGGGCGAGCTTCTTCAGTTCCAGCAGGGCGTGCTTCTCGATCTGGCGGATGCGCTCGCGTGTGAGGCCGTGCTGCTTGCCGACCTCGGTGAGCGTGCGCTCCCGGCCGTCCTCGATGCCGTACCGCATCTTGATGATCGAGGCCGTGCGCTGGTCGAGGCGGCCGATCAGGTCGTCCAGTTCCTCGCTGCGCAGCAGGGTCAGGACCGACTGCTCCGGCGAGACCGCGGACGTGTCCTCCAGGAGGTCACCGAACTGGGTGTCACCGTCGTCGTCCACCCCCATGTTCAGCGAGACCGGGTCGCGGGCCCAGTCCAGGACGTCACCCACGCGCTCCGGGGTCGAGCCGAGCTCGGCGGCGATCTCCGTGTGCTCGGGGTCGCGCCCGTGCTCGCGGTTGAACTCGCGCTGCACCCGGCGTATCCGGCCCAGTTCCTCGACCAGGTGGACGGGGAGGCGGATCGTGCGCGACTGGTCGGCGATGGAGCGGGTGATGGCCTGGCGGATCCACCACGTGGCGTACGTGGAGAACTTGAAGCCCTTGCGGTAGTCGAACTTCTCGACCGCGCGCACCAGGCCGGCGTTGCCCTCCTGGATCAGGTCGAGGAGCGGGAGGCCGCTGCGGGGGTAGCGGCGCGCCACGGCGACGACCAGCCGGAGGTTCGAGCGGATGAAGACGTCCTTGGCCCGCTCGCTCTCGGCGACGAGCGCTTCGAGTTCCTCACGGGTCGCCTCGGCCTTGGCATCGCCGACCTCCCCGGCAAGGATCTGCTGGGCGAACACACCCGCCTCGATGGTCTGCGACAGCTCGACTTCCTTCGCGGCGTCGAGCAGCGGCGTACGCGCGATTTCGTCGAGATACATGCCGACCAGGTCGCGGTCGGCGATCTCGCCGCCTGAGGTGCGAACGCTGTTTGCCGTGTCGGATCCGCGAGTGGCGGACGTACGACGCGCGGCGACGGCACGGGTTGCCATGCGTGCTCCCTTGCGATGGTGGGCTAGCGGGTGGTCCAGAACACTGGGTTCACCCTCGTCGGGTGCCCGGCATCCGATGGAAACAACGACTGGAAACCGGACAGAATTCCCACCCACCCCCTTATTTTTCTGATCATGCAGTACCCTGTGCCGCCACACCGGGAGGCCAAACGTTGTCGAAACGTACAGAGGTGCAGGTCAGGCCAGGAGTCGAAGCTGACCTCGACGCCCTCACGGACATCTACAACCACTACGTGCGTGAGACGCCGATCACATTCGACACCGCCGTCTTCACGCCGGAAGAACGGCGCCCCTGGCTGCTCTCCCACCCTGAAGACGGCCCGCATCGGCTCATGGTTGCCAGCGATGTGAACTCACAGGCGATTCTTGGGTACGCCACATCCAGCGCGTTTCGCCCCAAGCCCGCGTACGGCACCTCCGTGGAGGTGACCGTCTACCTCGCCCCCGATGCGGGTGGGCACGGTATCGGCACACTTCTCTACAAGTCCCTCTTCGAGGCCCTGGCCGGGGAGGACCTGCACCGGGCCTACGCGGGCATCGCCCAGCCGAACGAGGCGTCCGCGCGGCTGCACGAACGCTTCGGCTTCCGGCACATCGGCACCTATCGCGAGGTGGGCCGCAAGTTCGGCCGCTACTGGGATGTCGCCTGGTACGAGAAGGAGCTGTAGGGCTGTAGGTCTGCAGGGCCGCCCCACCGCCGCGAGGTCAGCCGAACTGCACCGACCGCTTCGCCAGCCCCATCCAGAAGCCGTCGATCACCGACCGCTGCCCGTCCAGCTCCCCCGTCGCGTCCGCCGCGCCCATCGCCACGAAGAGCGGGGCGAAGTGCTCGGTGCGGGGGTGGGCCAGCCGCCCGGCCGGGGACTTGCGGGTGAAGTCGAGCAGCGCGTCCCAGTCACGGGTGTCCAGCGCCCGGTGGCCCCAGTCGTCGAACTCGACCGACCAGGACGGGATGCCGCCCTGCCGCAGCGCCGCCAGGTTGTGCGTGAAGAACCCGGAGCCCATGATCAGGACGCCTTCGTCGCGCAGCGGGGCCAGCTTGCGGCCGATCTCGAACAGCCGGACCGGGTCGAGGGTCGGCATGGAGATCTGCAGGACCGGGATGTCGGCGCCCGGGAACATCTCGACGAGCGGGACGTACGCCCCGTGGTCGAGTCCGCGGTCCGGGATGTCCTGCACCGGGGTGCCGGGCGCGCGCAGCAACTTCCGTACGGACTCGGCGAGTTCGGGGGCGCCGGGAGCCGCGTACGTCACCTGGTAGTAGTGCTCGGGGAAGCCCCAGAAGTCGTACACGAGGGGGACGGTGTGCACCGCGCCGAGGGCGAGCGGGGCCTCCTCCCAGTGGGCGGAGACGACGAGGATCGCCTTGGGGCGCGGGAGGTCGGCCGACCAGGCGGCGAGTTCACCGGGCCAGACCGGGTCGTCCGCGAGCGGCGGGGCGCCGTGACTGAGATAGAGGGCGGGCATGCGCTCCTGAGTGGCGGCGGACATGACGGCGACTCCCTCCGGTGGATCAGCGATCCGAGGCCCTGCGCCCCGGCTTTCTGAATCTACTTGAATCCTCAAGCTTCTCTGCGCACAGCCTACCCCTTGGTTGTTTAATGTTCAAGGAGAAGGCTCGTACAGTGGAGTACATGAACACGGCACCGGCATCCGTACCCGCAGAAGAGCCCCGCTGGCTCACCGACGAGGAGCAGCGCATCTGGCGCTCCTACATGCACGCCACCACCCTCCTCGAGGACCACCTCGACCGCCAGTTGCAGCGTGACGCGGGTATGCCGCACATCTACTACGGCCTCCTCGTCGCGCTCGCCGAGGCACCGGAGCGCCGGCTGCGGATGACCGAGCTGGCCATGATGGCGAAGATCACCCGTTCCCGGCTCTCCCACGCGATCGCCCGCCTGGAGAAGAACGGCTGGGTGCGCCGCGAGGACTGTCCCTCCGACAAGCGGGGCCAGTTCGCGGTGCTGACCGACCAGGGCTACGAGGTCCTCGGCCGGACCGCGCCGGGCCATGTGAGCGCCGTACGGCAGGCGATGTTCGAGCGGCTCTCCCCCGAACAGCAGAAGGCCCTCGGCGAGATCATGGAGATCGTCGCCGAGGGACTCCAGCCGAAGGACCCGGGCGCCGACCTGCCCTGGCTGCGATAGCCGACCGGCAGAGGCAGCGGGTGGCGGACGCGGGTCCGCCCCGGCTCCGCTGAGTGCGGAACCGGGGCGGACCCTGGGATTCGTACGTGCGAGGCGTCCCCACCCCTCGTACGTACGCGAAGTACCCGGAGGAAAGCGGCTCGGCCGATGAGGGGCTGCCGGTGAGGTCAGCCGGTCAGTGGGCGATCACCGGCACCTTGAGCTCGTCCTCGACGCCGTCGCCCTCGGTCGAGCCGGAGGCCGGGGTGAGGTCCGGGCGGCCGGCGTTGACGAAGGTGAAGGCGATCGCCGAGGCGACGACGAGGATGCCGACGGCGAACCAGATCGCGCTGGTGTAGCCCTTCACCATGGCCTCCAGCTGCACGAGCTGCTGCTGCGGCTTGGAGGCAGCGCCGGCGATGTGGTCCTTGATGTACGACGTGGTGGCCGAGGCGGCGATCGTGTTCAGCAGCGCCGTACCGATCGCGCCGCCCACCTGCTGCGAGGTGTTGACCATGGCCGAGGCGACACCGGCGTCACGCGGCTGCACGCCGATGGTGGCCAGCGACATCGCCGGCATGAACGCCGTACCCATGCCGAGGCCGAGCAGCAGCATGGCCGGCAGCAGCAGAGCGGCGTAGGAGGAGCCGATCTCCATCTGGGTCAGCAGCAGCATGCCGACCGCGGCGGTCAGGAAGCCGGGGCCCATCAGCAGCCGCGCCGGGACGCGGGTCATCAGGCGGGCGCCGATCTGGGTGGAGCCCGTGATCATGCCCACGATCATCGGCAGGAAGGCGAAGCCGGTCTTGACCGGCGAGTAGCCCTTCACGATCTGCAGGTAGTAGGTCAGGAAGAGGAACAGGCCGAACATCGCGATGATCGCGAGGCCGAGCGAGAGGTACACACCACCGCGGTTGCGGTCGGTGATGACGCGCAGCGGCAGCAGCGGCGCCTTGACGCGGGACTCGACGAACACGAAGGACGCGAGCAGCACGGCGGAGGCGACGAACATGCCGATGGTCACGGAGTCGCTCCAGCCCTCGGACTCGGCGCGCGTGAAGCCGTAGACCAGGGAGACCAGACCGAGGGTCGAGAGGATGACGCCCGGGATGTCGAGCGGCGAGCGGTTGCGGCCGCCGGCCGGCTCACGGATGACGAAGTACGCGCCCGCGGCCGCGACGATCGCGAACGGGATGTTGACGAAGAAGGTCCAGCGCCAGTTCAGGTACTCGGTGAGGAATCCGCCGAGGATCAGGCCGACGGCGCCACCGCCACCGGCGATCGCACCGTAGATGCCGAACGCCTTCGCGCGCTCCTTGGCGTCGGTGAACATCACCGCGAGCAGGGAGAGCGCGGCGGGCGCGAGCAGCGCGCCGAAGGCACCCTGCAGGGCGCGGGAGCCGAGCAGCATGGCCTCGCTCTGGGCGGCGCCGCCGAGGGCGGAGGCGAGGGCGAAGCCGATCAGGCCGGTGACGAAGGTGCGCTTGCGGCCCCAGATGTCGGCGATACGGCCGCCGAAGAGCAGCAGTCCGCCGAAGGCGAGGGCGTAGGCCGTGATGACCCACTGCCGGTTGCCGTCCGATATCCCCAGATCCTGCTGGGCGGAGGGCAGTGCGATGTTCACGATCGTCGCGTCGAGGACGACCATCAGCTGGGCGAGCGCGATGAACGCGAGCGCCTTCCAGCGGTTGCTGTGAGCGGCCCGCTCCTCCAAGGAGGCGGTGGCCTTTGCTGTTTCAGACATGGGGATACCCACTCCGGGACTTCGTAGCGAATTTCGCAGTGAACTTCGCGGTGAATTTCGCGGTGAATTTCTAGACCCGCGAGGAACGTCGATGGCGAAAAAGTTGAGGAAGGAGGCGGTCCGTCGGCGCTGACGGCCGGAAGCCTGTTGCGAGTGGTGACCGGCGACGGGCGCCGAACCAATCGGTCGATCGGACGGTTACGGGGTGGCTCGTCGCAGGTCCTCCACGGTCGCGGCCGCGCCCGGCAGCACGGAGCGGGCGGGCGCCCGCAGCCCGTCCAGGAACAGCTGCAGATGACGGTGGACGAAGCTGTCGATGCCCTGGCACGCGGTGCCGGGCAGCGGCCTGCTGAGCTGGCTGAGGGCGATCATCAGGTCGCCGAACTCGACGTCGGGGCGCAGCTGCCCTGCCGTACGGGCGCGCCGCATCAGCTCCTCCACCCGTTCCGTCGCCCGCTCGCGTGCGGCGAGCAGGTCCGGGTGGCTCTGGTCGAAGCTCCCGCTGAGCATCGGGCAGAGCGCGCCGATCCGGTCCTCGACGGAGGCGTGCACGAAGCGGCTCAGCGCCTCGAAGGCATCGCCGTCCTCGGCCAGCGCCGTCTCGATCCGCTCCGACATACGGTCCATGACCGAGCAGACGACCTCGCGGGCCAGGGCGTCCCGGTCCGGGAAGTTGCGGTACACCGTGGCGTTGCCGACACCGGCCCGGCGGGCGATCTCGTCGAACGGCACCTCGTGGCCGAACTCGACGAACATCTCGCGGGCGGCGGCGACGATCCGCTCCCGGTTGCGCAGGGCATCGGCCCGCGGCCGGGGCACTCGGCGCTGCACGGGGGTGGCGGTCTCCACGGCGTACTCCTCGACTGACGGATGACTCTGGGTGCGATCCGGGGAGTGGATCCCCGTTTCACTCGGACACATGGCTAAACGGGGAAACGATCCCCGGTTATTTCCCGCTCCCGGATTGTTTTCATGTGACCTGAGTCACATGCCCAACAGGGGCCTTCGGACAGGAACCCCTCGATCGGTCGACTCCAGCGCGCGCCCCCGCATCCCTCGACACAGGGTGATCGAAAGGGTGCAGCCGGCGACCGGTGGCTGCCGTGGAGCGAAGGGCCGCGTATGCAGCCGACCAGCCGTCGCGTGCAGCCCGTCAGCCGTCGGATACGCCCGCGCCGCGCGGCCGCGCTCGCCTCGGTGACCGTCCTGACGCTGGCGGTCAGCACCTCCGCCGGCACCGGGCACCTGACGGCGGGCCCCTCCGCGGCGGGCTCCATCGCGCTGGCCCGCACCACGGCGCTCGGTCCCTGCATGATCAACGGCCCCACGGACGTCCAGATGTCCGAGGGCCTGCCTACCCAGACCGGCTACTCCCGCTCCACCGGTACCGTCCGGGCCCTCAACCTCATGGTCGACTTCTCCGACGCGCCCGGGCAGGGCAGCGCCCTCGACCGGTTCCACGAGTTCTTCCCGCAGACCCAGAAGTGGTTCGCCACCAGTTCCTACGGCCGCCTCGACTACCGCCCCGAAGCCCCGATCCCGCACTGGCTGCGCATGCCCAAGTCCTTCAGGGCCTACGGCATAGAGCGCGGCGCCCCTTTCGACCCCGGCTACCGCGACCTGGTCCAGGACATCGTGGCCGCGGCCGACCCCAAGGTCGACTTCCGCTCCTACGACCTCCTGAACGTCCTGGTCACCCCGAACGCGGGCCCCTCCGCCCTGGACACCGTCCTGTCGGTGACGTTCGCCGGGAACGCGGAGGCGCCGGTCGCGGACGGCGTCCCCGTCGCCAACGCGTCCTTCATCTACAGCCGCCAGGACGACGGCTCCGGCTCCTACCCGGACACCGGCTACCGGGTGCTGCCGCACGAGAACGGCCACACCTTCGGCCTGCCCGACCTCTACACGGCGGACGGCGGCGGCGCCGTCGGGCACTGGGACATCATGAGCGAGGACTGGGGCGCCGACAACGACCTGCTCGGCTGGCACAAGTGGAAACTGGGCTGGCTCGACGACTCCCAGGTCAGCTGCGCCGCGGCACGCGGGCCCACCGAGTACACGCTCACTCCGCTGGCCCGGACCGGCGGCGCCAAGCTCGTCTTCGTACCGATCAGCAGGAAGACCGGCTACGCCCTCGAACTGCGCACCCGCGAGGGCAACGACTCCACCGTCTGCCGCCCCGGAATCCTCATCTACAAGGTCGCGGCGAACGTCGACACCGGCAACGGTCCCATCAGCGTCTACGACTCCCGGCGCGACAGCGGCGGCTGCACCCGCAGCCCCAACGTCCACGCGGAACTCTCCGACGCGACCTTCGAGCCCGGCGAGTCCTTCAAGGACCCCCGCAGCGGCATCACGATCACGGTCGCGGGGGCGGACCCCTCCGGGGACTACCGGGTGCGGGTGACGCGGCGCTGAGCGAGGCGGGCCTCCCCCTCGCCGAGCCATCAGGCGCATCTCCCGGGCACGCACTACCGTCTACGGTGTCTCTTCCGAGATCCGCAACGGAGAGCCCATGCCATCGAACGCCGCCTCGGCCGCCACTCCGGAGAGTGCGGTGCCCGCCGAGGATTTCGCCGCAGCGGTGCCTGCCGAGGCGGTCGCCCCCCTCATGCGCGGTATCGCCGTCCTGCGACGGCTGACCGAGGCCGACGGGATGTCCAGCCTGAGCGGACTGGAGCGCGCCACCGGCCTCGCCCGTTCCACGGTCGACCGGATCACCGCGACCCTCGCACGCATGGGATACGTACGCCTCGACGGCCGCGACGCCGTCCTCGCCCCACGCCTGATGGAGCTCGGCAACGCCTACCTGTCCGCGCTGCGCCTGCCTCGCCTCCTGGACGCCCACGCGGACGCCCTCGCCGACGAGTTGGACGAGTCGGTGTCCCTCGCGGTCGGCGACCGCGACGGGATCCGCTTCATCCACCAGGCGACCCGGCGCCGCGCCATGTCACTGAGCTTCCGCATCGGCGATCTCCTGCCCGCCGAACGCACCGCGCCCGGACCGCTGTTCGCCACCGAGTGGGACGACGCGCAGTGGGCGCACTGGCACGAGCGCCGCGCGTCCGACCCGGAGGACCGCGGGTTCCCGGCGGTACCGGCGCGCAGCCGGCCGATCGACGTCACCGGCGACGGCGACGGCGTACGGCGCCGACAGCCCATCCCCGGCGAGGACTTCGAGCAGCGTACGGCCGAGGCGCGGGAGGCCGGTTGGGCGCTCGACGACCAGTTGATCGAGCCGGGGCTGGTCGCCCTCTCCGTACCCGTGCGGGAGGCCGACGGCGGCCGTATCGCCTGCGTGGTGAGCGTGGTGAGCCACACCAGCCGGCACAGCGCGGCCGATCTGCGCGACACGCTGCTGCCGCGGCTGCGCGCGGCCGTCGAAACGATGGAACGGGAGCTGCGCGAGGCGCCGCCCGCCCAGCCCGCCCCCGCGTCCGGCCTCGCCGCCTGGACCGGCGCCTCCAAGCAGGAACTGGGCCGGGAGTTCATCGAGTCGCTGGCCCGCGGGCTGACCGTGATCACCTCGTTCGGCGAGGGCCGCGCCGAGCTGACGCTCACGGAGGTCGCCCAGGCCACGGGCCTCGCCCGCGCGACCGCCCGGCGCGCCCTGATCACCCTGGAGCACCTCGGATACGTCACCGCGCACGGCCGGGTCTTCCGGCTCACCCCGCGCGTCCTGGGCCTCGGCTTCCCGCCGCTGTCCCGTGCGTCGCTCCCCCAGATCGCGGCGCCGCACCTCACGCGACTCTCGCAGCGGCTGCAGGACTCGACGTCGCTCGCGATCCTCACGGGCGAGGAGATCCAGTACACGGCGCGTGTCTCCGTCAGCCGTGTCATGAGCGTCAACGTCACGACCGGCTCGCGACTGCCCGCGTACGCCACCTCGCTGGGCCGTGCGATCCTCGCCGATCTCCCGCCCACGGAACGGAAGTTGGGCCAACTGCGGCCGCTGACCCCGTACACGGTCACCGACCCGGAGCAACTGACGGCGCTGCTGGACGGCGTACGGGAGAACGGATTCGCCCTGGTCGACGGGGAGTTGGAGGAGGGGCTGCGTTCCATCGCCGTACCCGTGCGCGAGCGTGGCGGCCGGGTCGTGGCCGCCGTCAACGTCGCCATGCACAGCAGCCGCCGTACGCCCGAGGAATGCGTCGCCAAGGTGCTGCCCGAACTGCACTCGGCGGCCACGCGGATCGAGGCGGATCTGCGGGTGGCGGGGCGGTTTCGGCGGGTGTCGAACGCGTGAGTGAGGCCGGTGCCCTTGGGGGCACCGGCCTTGGTCGGTCACTGGTGGATCGAGGTGGATCGGTCAGTGGCTGGTGGATCGGTCACTGGCTGGCGGATCGGTCACTGGTTGGTGGATCGGGGTGGATCGGGTCAGGCGACGGGCGCCGACGCGGGCTTCTCGGCCTCGGCCTCGGTTTCGGTCTCGGTCTCGGTTTCGGTCTCGGCCTCGGTTTCGGTCTCGGTTTCGGCAGGGGCCGCCTCCGCCGTCTCCGGCTGCTTGCCGTTCCGCATCACCAGGGTGGCGAGGACGGCGGCGGCGAGGACGCCTGTCGCGCTGACGGTGAAGGTGGTCGACATCGAGTCGGTGAAGGCCTCCCGGGCGGCGTGGACGAGAGCGGTGTCGCCGTGGGCGACGGCCAGGGCGCCGGCGATCGACTGCTTGGCCTGCTCGGGGGCGTCGGCGGGCATCTCGTCGGCGTAGCCGCTGGTGAGCAGCGAGCCGAGGATCGCGATGCCGAGCGCGGTGCCGGCCTGCTGGATGGTGTCGTTCAGGGCGGAGCCGACGCCCGCCTTGTCCGCCGGGATCGTGCCCATCAGCGCACCGACCGCGGCCGGCATCGCCAGACCGGCACCGAGGCCGAGCAGACCCAGAGCGACGGCCGGGACCGCGAAGCCGGAGTCGGCCGAGACGGTGGTCAGCAGGGCGAAGGAGGCGACCATGAGGAGCATTCCGGCGAGGATGACGTAACGGTGGCCGATCTTCGTGGTGAGCTGCGTCCCGGCGGTGTTGCCGACGAGTGCGGCGACGGCCAGCGGTACGAAGGCGAGGCCCGCCTTGACGGGCGAGTAGCCGAGCACGAACTGCAGGTACTGGGTGAGCACCAGGAGCAGGCCGCCGTTGCCGATCTGGACGAGGGCGAGCGAGAGCGAACCGCCGCTGAAGTTGCGGCTCTTGAAGAGCACGAGCGGGACCATCGGCACGGCGGTGACGTTCTCCCAGACCACGAACCCGACGAGGGAGAGGACCGCGACGGCCAGGGTGATACCGGCGTGGCCGCCGAAGGCGCCGTGCTGCGGGAGCTCGATGATCCACCAGACCAGGGCGGTCATGCCGACCGCGGAGAGCACGGCGCCGAGCGGGTCGGCCTTCTGCCAGGGCGCCTTCGACTCGGGCATGAGGGTGAGACCGGCGAGGACGGCCAGCGCGACGACCGGGACGTTGATGAAGAAGATCGAGTGCCAGGAGAAGTGGTCGATCAGTACGCCGCCGAGCACCGGGCTGCCGACCAGGCCGAGCATCGACACCGAGCCCCAGGCCGCCATCGCCTTGCCACGTTCCTCCTCGTCGAAGACGGTGATGAGGATCGACAGCGTCGAGGGCATGATCAGCGCCCCGCCGACGCCCATCGCGGTCCTTACGGCGATGACCTCGCCCGGGTTGGTGCAGAAGGTCGCGGCCAGTGAGGCCGCCCCGAAGAGCAGCAGGCCGATGATCATGATCTTCCGTCGGCCGAACCGGTCACCGAGGCTTCCCGAGGTGAGCAGGAGCCCGGCGAAGACCAGGATGTAGGAGTCCAGGATCCACTGGGTGTCCTGGGCGCTCGCGCCGATGTCCTCCGTCATCGAGGGCACCGCGACGGTCAGCGCCATGCTGTCGACCACCAGGACCAGCGTGCTGAGGCAGAGCACGATCAGGATCCACCAGCGACGGGGATTACGGGTTTCCATGAGCTTCCCTTTCGACTGCGCACGCTGTTCCTTCGTTGCGAACACTGTACGCAGAGCGGAACAGTGTGCGCAACCCTCCATCGATGTACGCTGGATGCGAACGCTGTACGCACGAGGGGAGCAGGCAACATCATGGCCGCCACCAAGAACTCGACCCCGAACCCGATCCCGTCGGTGTGGACCCGGCAGCAACGCGAACCCGACCAGCCGGCGCTGAGCCGGTCCGCGATCGTCCGCGAGGCGATCGTCATGCTGGACGCGGACGGCATCGAGGCGCTCAGCATGCGCAAGCTCGGCGCCCGCCTGAACGCCGGCGCGACCTCCCTCTACCGGCACGTCGCCACCAAGGACGAGCTGATGGAGCTCGCCGTGGACGAGGTCTTCGCCGAGATCACCGTGCCGCCCGCCGACAGCGCCGACTGGCGCGCCGCCGCCACCGAGGCGGCCCAGTCCTTCCGCGCGACGGCCCTGCGCCACCGCTGGCTTTCCTCGGTCCTGGGCCAGGCGGGCCTCGCCTATCTGGGCCCCAACCTCATGTCGTACTCCGAGCGCCTGGCCGCCCTGTTCACGGCCGCGGGCTTCCCCGAGCCGGGCCGAGCCATCGACACGGTCCTCACCTACGTCATCGGCATGAGCACCACGGAGGCCGCCTGGCTCACCACGGTCGCCCGCTCCGGCGAGACGGAGGCCGCCTTCATCGCCCGCCTGATGCCCGCCGCCCAACAGGCCGCCGCCGGCCACGACCACCTGTCCGACGCCTACTCCACGGCCGCGCCCCGCGACCCGGCCACCCTCCGCGACACGAAGTTCACCTACGGCCTGGACGTAGTCCTCGACGGCCTACAACTCCGCCTCCCCCACTGACCTTCCCCGCCTCCCCCTCCCCCTCCCCTGACCTGCAAAAACCAGAACCTTGCCAGCCACAACCCCACATCGGCTACGCTAGTCGCCGGGTCTCACCGAGATCCACACGCCTTCGTAGCTCAGGGGATAGAGCACCGCTCTCCTAAAGCGGGTGTCGCAGGTTCGAATCCTGCCGGGGGCACAGAGAAACACCTGGTCAGAGGCCCTTCCGTCCATCGGACGGGAGGGCCTTCGTACTCGCAGCACGCATATGGCACACATGCGGCTGCGGGCGGAGGTGGGGAGCTGTGCGAGATGCCCGCTAAGGACGAGCTGGCCCGGCGCCGGTACGAGAAGCTGGTCGAGCGGATTGAGTCGCTGATGCGGGCCGCGCTGAAGGCGGAGCACGAGGGGTACTACGGTCAGCTGATCCTTGGCGCTGACGATCTTGCGGAGATGGGCGAGCTCAAGGACGTCCGGCGTGCCGCCAGGGAGGCAGGACGGCGTCTCGGCTGGAAGACGACCACCCGTCTCGTTGGTGACAGGCTCTTCGTCCTCGACGAGCGGAAGGCTCCCGAGGAGATCGAGCGGCTGGCTGGAGATACAGCCGCTGCCGCGATCGATCGGGCCCGGCAGGAAATCCACCGACCGCGCAGCTGACCTGATCCGAGGCAGACGCAAGGCGCCGCCCCACCGCATCAGGGCGGTGGGGCGGCGCCCTCGGGTTACAGCTCCGACACGGATCAGGCACACATCACGCGGCATCGTCCTCCAGGGCGGCCACTGCCTCGGCGGCCTCACGGGCCTTCCGCTCCGCCTTCCCCAGCTTGGCCTTCGCCTTGGCGAGTTGCTTGGAGCGGCGCTTGTGCATCGCAAACCCGCAGGCCAGCGGCGGGAAATCGGGGACCGGCCCCCAAGGGGCTGCCGTTGCACCAGGGGACCGTCATGGGGACCATGAGCACGGTCCCCGCCGGTCGCTGGGGACCGACACACCCGTGGCGGGAACCGCCCACCAGGAGGGGACCGGTCCCGTCGACGCACGGGGACCGGATCACGAGGTCGGTCCCCGGCCTCCTCGGGGACCGGCAGACCCCGTGAAACGGGGTTCCGGTGAGGGTGCGGAACTGCTGGATGAGCTGCGGGCGGCGATCGGCAAGTACGTCGTGCTGCCCAGTGACGAGGCGCTGACCGCGGTCACCCTGTGGGTGGCGGCCACGCACATCCAGAGCGTTCTGCAGCACGCGCCGCGCCTGGCGGTCGTCGGCCCGACGAAGGGCTGCGGCAAGTCCCGGGTGCTGGACGTGCTCCACGAGACCGTCCACCAGCCGATCATGACGGTGAACATGTCCACGGCGGTGCTCTTCCGCGTCATCGGCAAGAACCCGCGCACGATCCTGGTGGACGAGGCCGACACCATCTTCAGCAAGGCCGGCGAGAACGAGGAGCTGCGCGGCCGACTGAACGCCGGACACCAGCGCAACCGGCCCGCCTGGCGGATCTCCGGTCCGGAGCACAAGCCGACCCCGTATCCGACCTTCGCCATGGCCGCGCTGGCCTCGATCGGCGACCTGCCCGACACGATCACGGACCGGGCGGTCGTGCTCCGCATGCAAAAGCGCAAGCCCGGTGAGAAGGTGACCCCGTTCCGCTCGCGCCACGCCACACCGGAACTGAACGCGCTGCGGGACCCAGCCCTCACCGGCCTCGCCGGTCCTCACCGTGATGATCCGTGCCAGCCGCTGACCGGTCCCCACACGTGGTCTGCCGTGGGATCCAGGTGCTCGGCCGAACGCGATGTGACATGAATGGCCGGTGCCCTTCGTGCACGTCAACTGCGCCGACCTCTACTGCGAGGAATCCGGCGAGCAATTAACTTCACCCCTTGCGGGCTCTTGCTGAAAGTGCCTCCGACCAATGCAGGAACAAGGAGGTCAGGGGTACCTGTTCCTGCGGTCGGAGGCACTCTCTCGACCTCGGGGGGTGAATAGCCACCCCGCATGAAAGCCCGAGGTCAGCTGTAGACGGTCAATTCTGCGATTGACCACCAGTTACTCGCGACGTCGCCTGTGTTGACGACCTTGATGTAGCGATCTGTCTGAGTCGGGAAGGAAATCAGCTCGACTCGCTGGCCGTCCGCTATGGAGGAAACCTTGGTCCAGTCGGTGCCATTCGAGGAGACGTACACGTCCGCGCTTCGTGCATAGTCGCCAATATTGCTGCCGGAATCCAGCAGAATCTTGCCGAACGTCTGCGTCTGCCCCATGTCCACCTGGATCCACAGGCCGTCGTACTGGCCTCTTCCGGAGCTGTACCGGGTGCCGGAATCGCCGTCCAGCATGTTTGCGGGACCGTCGTTGTACGGGCTTGTGTCGGAGGTCGTGGCGGTCCAGCCCGTGCGCGACAGCGCGGGGCCCAGGTCTATGACGTCGAAGGCAGCTTCACCCGCTTCCGCTCCGCCGGCTCCATTCACCGAGACCTTGTACGCGCCCACCGCAAGACCGCTCGGCACGTACGCGCTGATGCTCGTGTCCGACCAGCTGTCGATTTCGGCGAAGAGTTTGCCGAAACGCACCGTACCCAGCCCCTGGGCGTCACCGAAGTGAGAACCGCTGATCGTGAACTTGGCGCGCGGTATGCCTTGCTTCGGCTTCAGGCTGCTGAAGACCGGTGCGGGGAAGCTGGACAGCTTCTGCGTGGTGAACATCGCCGAGGTCCCGCTCGCCAGGGTGTAGGTGTACGAGCCGTCGGCGGCCACCGGGAAGCTGTGGCTGCTCGTGGTGCCGTTGAACACCGTGGTGACCTGTGCCCCTTCCGCGCTGGTCCAGGTCTTCAGCTGGAGCCCCTTGGGGACCGCTGTCGGGGCTGCGATGGAACCGGTGCCGCTCGAGGATCCGTATACGTTGATTTCGGCGATGCTCCACCAGAAGCCGGATGCCGCGACGCAGACGATGCGGATGTACCGTGCCGTCTGCTCCGGCAACGTGACGGCTATCTTCCCTATGTTCCCGTTGCCGTTCGCGACCGCGCTGCCCCATTCGGCCCCGTCGTCCGAGACATACACCTGGTATTTGGTGACGTAGTCGAAGGAGTTGCTTTCTCCGGTGGCGAAGACGATCTTGTTGAAGCTCGTCGGGCTTCCCAGATCGATCTGGAACCAGGCGCCGCTGGTCGTCCCCTGGCCGAGATTCCACCGGCTGTTGATGTCGCCGTCGATCGCGTTCGAGGCCGCACCCCAGTCCGGGCTCGACGAGGCCGTGGCGGTCCACTTGCCACGGCTCAACGAGGATCCGGGCGTCCGGATCGACGCTCCCATCGGAAGGGAGTACGTGAGCAGCCTGTTCCCGGTGCGGACGGCGTTCTGGTACTGCAGGAGTTCCGGGTCGTACGTGACCGTCATCGGCCCCAATGACGACTTGAACGTGAAGTCATGGGTCGGGTCGAAGACATTGGTCGCCGCGGGGGTCCCGCCGCTGCGCCGGCCCGTGTAGGTGAACGTGACAGCGTCGCCGGCGTTCAGGGTGTAGTCGAAGGACTGCGTCCCGTCCGCCACGCTGAAGTTCTTCGCGGCGCTACCCGAGTTGTACGCGATCACGACCTTCGAGCCGTCCGGGTTCAGGAACGCGACGCTCTCGATGCTTCCTTCCCCGAAGGTGTTCGAGTAGATGCGATGCGCTCCGGGCTTCACGAACCGGCTGGCGTGAGCGAGTGCGTGGTAGTCCACGTTGTAGGACACCTGCCCGCTGTCCGGATCGACCGTGACCAGTCCCCGGCACATGGGGATGCCGTTGGTGTCGCTGTTGAGGGGCCCCAACTCGGGGTCGAGCGCGGTGTTCCAGAGCATCACACCGTTCGCCCAGTTGCGCATGCCCTTGATGATCCACGTGCCGAGTGCGTCATTGAACGCCGTCTCGTCGTCGCCCTGCCAGACGCCTCCACTGGCCTCCGTGATGTAGGTTTCCTTGCCCGGAAAGTCGTTGTGGACCACAGTCTGGTAGGTCGGGTTGCCGCTGTAGATGTGCCATCCGGTGCCAGCCGTGTACTGGGAAGCGGCGGGGTCGCTGAAGATCGTCTCGGGGTACGAGGGCACATCCCAGTTGTGGTCCCAGGCGAGGATCTTCGTGGAGATGCGGTTGGCCGCGAACGCCTGGCCGATCTCCTGGATCAACGCGGATTCCTGGTAGGCGGACAGGAACATGCCGGGCCAACTGGGCGTGCCCATGGGCTCGTTCTGCGGCGTGATGTAGGAGATCGGCACACCGGCCTTGTCGTAAGCCTTGATGAACTTCACGAAGTAGTCGGCCAGCGTGGAAGCGTTCTCGCTCTTGAGGGTGCCGCCGATCATGGAGTCCGAGGTCTTCATCCAGCCTGGCGGGCTCCATGGGTTGGCCAGGATCTTGGCGGACGGGTTCTGTGCGAGAGCCTGCCGCAAGACCGGAATGATGTACTTCTCGTCGTGCTGGACCGAGAAGTTGGACAGCGTCGGGTCCGTCTGTCCCGCCGGCATGTCGTCGTAGGAGTAGTTGCCGGACGCGTTGAAGTCCGTGGCGCCCATCGGCGTACGGATCAGGCTGAGGCCGATGCCCTTCGCGGGGTCGTACAGCTTCTGCATCAGCTTCGCTCGGTCAGCGGTGGACAGCTTGTTGATGAGCCACGCGGAGGAGTCGGTCATGGCCGCCCCGAAGCCCTGGATCTTCTGGTACTGGACGCTGTCGTCGACCTTGATGGTGAGCGGGTTGGTGGTGCTCTTCGCGCGGAACAGCACATCGCTCTGGCCGGCGACCCATTTCTTGGCCGATATGTCGGTAAGCCAGACCTGCACGGACGAGTTGCGCGACGAGGTGGCTGCGGAAGCGTTGCCGGAAACCTGGGTCCAGGCGGCGGCGACGCCGATGGCGGTGGTGAGGAACTGACGTCGTCCAAAACCGTGCGAGCTCATTGAGGATCCTCCTTCAGACCTGTTGGTTCAGTACTGCTCTGCGGCGCCGGCGGTCGGCGTCTTGATCACCAGCGGGTGCAGCTCCCACGCATCGACCGCGTAGCGAAGGCGCGTGCCCGGTGCGGTGCGGGCCTGAAGTCGCCACGCGCCCTGCCCTGTCGGGTAGAACCGCAGCGTGAGGACCTGGCCGGTGGAGGTCAGGAAGACCTCGGCGATGGAGTGGTCGACGACCACGCGCAGGTCGACCGGCTGTCCGGTGGGGCAGGGCATCCGGTAGGCGCCGCCGTGAGCCCGCGTGTCCAAGGAGGCGTGGTAGCGGTCGACGACCAGTTCACCCGCGTCCGGATCGAGGCGGATGTCGAGGTACTCGGATCCGTCCGGGGTGGTGAGCAGGCGCAGGCCGGCGGTCCCGGTCGACTGCAGACGGGCCGTCAGGTCGAAGGCCCGTCCCACGCTGCCCAGTTCCACCGGCTCCGGGCCATGGATCGCACCCTCGGCCTGCACAGTGCGCTCACCGCGCAGCGCGAGCAGCTCGGTGGCGGGCCGCTGACGCAGCGTGCCGTCGCCGCCGACATGGATCTCGCGGGGCACGGTGAGGACGCCGGCCCATCCGCCGGCGGCGGCCCAGGCTTGGTCGCGGGCTTCCCAAGACCAGCCCCACAGCAGCCATCTGCCACCAGGTGCACGCAGCAGGGCAGGTGCGTAGCAGTCCGGGCCGTGGTCCGCCCACACCGGTGCGCCTGCCTTGAAGTGGCCATCGTGCTCTTCGCCGATCAGGGCGGCGACGCGCATCGGACCAGTGGGTTCGGTCCAGGTACTGAAGATGAGCGCGGCCTGTCCGCCGGCTGCCGGGAGGTACTGGGGGCACTCCCAGCCATCGCCGGTGAGCTCTTCGGTGCCGCCGATGGGCTCCGGGTGACGGGCCACGAAGGGGCCTCGGTAGATCCAGGTCTCCAGATCGGGCGACTCGTACAGGAGGGCGGCGGCGCGGCCGTCCGCGAAGGCGGCGCCGACCAGCATCCGCCAGCCGTCACCGTCCCGCCACACGTACGGGTCGCGGTACATGGTGCAGCCCTCGGGCAGCTCGGGGATGAGCAGTTCGCCCCGCGGGCTGAAGGTCGTGCCGCCGTCGTGGGAGACAGCGCAAGTGACCGGCTGGTGCTGGGGCGAGCGCTCCACGAGGTGCGCGGAGTAGAAGGCGACGAGCCGGTCGCCGTCGGAGACGGCGTTGCCGGAGAAGCAGCCGTCGCCGTCCACACCACCGGGAGTCGGGGACAGGGCGATCGGCAGCGGCTCCCAGCTCAACAGGTCGGGACTGCGGAAGTGGCCCCAGTGCATGTTCGCGTGTGTCGCGCCGTACGGGTTGTACTGGTAGGAGACGTGGTACTGGCCGTCGTGGAAGACCAGCCCGTTGGGATCGTTGACCCAGTTGCGGGGCGGGCGCAGATGCGCGACGGGGTAGTGCGGATCGAGGGGTGGAGTGGACACACGCGTGCCTTTCGGTATGTCAGGCCGGGCCCGACCGGCCGCCCGGAGAGGCAGCCGGACGCCGGCCCTCAGGCCCGGATGCGGAATCCCGCGCTGAGCTGGTGCTCCCGCCGTGAGCTGGGGCCGACACGGAGCATGAACTCGCCTGGTTCGACCACGCGACGGTTGTCGGCCGTGACGAGTGAGCAGTGCGCGGCAGGGATACTGAGGCCGACATCTAGGGTTTCGCCGGCAGGGATCTCGGCCTGGGTGAAAGCCTTCAGCTCCTGCTCGGCCCAGGTGACGCTGGTGGTCAGGTCACTGACGTACGCCTGGACCGTCTCCAGAGCGGGCCGGTTGCCGCTGTTGGTGAGTCGTACCGTGGCGTGGACGGTGCCGTCCGCGGACACGTCAGGGTCGTGTACGACGAGGTCGGAGTAGGTGACGGTGGTGTAGCTCAGGCCCTCGCCGAACGCGAACAGGGGGTCCTGGGTGAGATCGGCGTAGCGGTTCCCGTGCTGGCCCCGCACCTGGTTGTAGAAGACCGGTTGCTGTCCGACGTGGCGGGCGAAGGAGACCGGGAGCCGGCCGCTGGGTTCGATCAGCCCGAGGAGGAGTTCGGCAATGGCGCGACCGCCGCGCATACCCGGGTTGAACGCCTCGATGAGCGCTGCCGCGTTGAGGGCCGAGTCCGGGAGGCTGCTGGGCTTGGACTGGGCGAGTACGACGATCATGGGTGTGCCGGTGGCGGCTACCGCCTCCAACAGGGCGAGCTGGCCTCCTTGGAGCTCGAGGGTGGCAGTGGAACGCACCTCGCCTGCGAGCGCGATGGTGTCCCCCACGACGACGACGGCGTAGTCGGCGGCCTGGGCAGCGGCGGTGGCCTCCCGAAGCTGTGCCTGGTCGACCGGGGCCGGGGTGAAGACGGGCGGCTGCGGCTGGCCGTCGGGCCCGAGCGACCACTGGGTGGGGTCGAAGGCGAGGCTTTCGATATCGGCCCCGCGGGCATGTGTGATGGTCCAGTCGGACGGCGCGACGGCGCGAAGGCCGTCCAGCACCGTCTCCACCGTTTCCCGTGGATGGCCTTCGGGCATCCACGGGACCTGTCCGGTGGCGCCCGCCCAGTCGCCGAGCATCGCCTGCGGGCTGTCGGCGTTAGGGCCGATGACCGCTATCGTCCGCGGCGTGCCCCGGCCCTCAGCGCGACCGGTCCCGTCCGAAGTGAGCCGGTCTTCGAGGGGCAGGATCCCGTCGTTGCGCAGCAGCACCAGGGAACGACGGGCGGTCTCCAGGTTGAGGTCGGCGTGTTCGCGGCAGCCGATCACCTGTGCCTGCCGGTCGGGATCGGGTATGCGGGGGTCCTCGAAGAGCCCGAGTTCGAACTTCAGCCGCAGCACCCGTCGTACCGCGTCGTCGACCTGTTTCTCCTCGACCAGGCCGCGGGCGACCGCCTCCTGCGCGCCCTCGAAGAACGCCGGCGTGGCCATGATGAGATCGTTGCCGGCGTTGACGGCGACCGCCGCCGCCTCGACGTGGTCGGCGCAAGTCCGCTGGTCGTAGACCATCCGGCCGACGTTGTCCCAGTCGGTCACCAGCGTGCCGGTGAAGCCCCACTCGCCCTTGAGCACGTCGTTGAGCAGCCACTGGTGCGCGGTGATGGGCACGCCGTCGATGGACTGGTAGCCGAGCATGAAGGTGCGGCAGCCGGCCCGGGCCGCTTGCTCGAAGGGGGGCAGGAACCACGAGCGCAGCTTGCGTGGGCTGAGATCGGCCTCGCTCGCATCCCGCCCGCCCAGGGTCTCGGAATAGCCCGCGAAGTGCTTGGCGCACGCCAGCACGGCCGTCGGGTCGCTCAGGCCCTCCCCCTGGTAGCCGCGCACCATCGCCGCGCCCAACTCGCCGATCAGGAGCGGGTCTTCGCCGAACGTCTCGTTGATCCGGCCCCAGCGCAGGTCCCGGGTGATGCACAGCACCGGCGAGAACGTCCAGTGGATGCCGGTGGACGCGATCTCGGTCGCGGCCACGCGGGCGACCTGCTGAAGCAGAGCCGGATCCCAGCTGCAGGCCATGCCCAGCTGGGTCGGGAAGATGGTCGCGCCCGGCCAGAACGAGTGGCCGTGGATACCGTCGTCGCCGGTCAGCAGGGGAATGCCGAGCCGAGACCGCCCGGCCAGCTCCATGGCCTCCGGCATCAGCGCGGGCGTCACATGCAGGACCGAACCGGCCAGCTTGGCCGACACGATGTCCTCCAGGTCCCCGTGCTGCGCGTCGAGCGTCAACAGCTGCCCGACCTTCTCCGGCAGGGTCATCCGTGACAGCAGGTCCTCGATCCTCGCCTCCACGGAAGCTTCCGGATCCAGGTACACCGCGGTGCGGACGGGCTGTCCCACTATGGACTCCAAGTCATCAGTCGTCATGGGCAAGGGAGTTGATGGGCGACGGCAGATGGTCGCCGCGGTCGACGGCGCCGCGTCGCATGGACGCTGCCGCACGCCGGCTTGCGGGCGCGCCGTCCGCCCGCCGCCCGGGCAGGTGCCGGTACGGGCGGGGCGAACCCCAGGTGTCACTTCAGGCCGGTGGTGGCGATGCCCGCCACGAACTGGCGCTGGAAGAGGAGGAAGACGATCATCACGGGCAGCAGGACGATCACGGCGCCCGCGAGCAGGATCCCGAAGTGGGTGAAGGACTGTCCGCTGCTGGCCAGGGCGAGGCCGACGGGGAGGGTGTACTGGCTCTCGTTCTGGGCCACGACCAGCGGCCACAGGAAGTTGTTCCAGGAGCCGAGGAAGGTGATGATCCCCAGGGTGGCGAGGGCCGGCTTGGTCAGTGGCAGGACGATTCTCCAGAAGATGGCCAGCTCGCGGCAGCCGTCGACGCGGGCGGCGTCGATCAGCTCGTCGGGCAGGGTGGAGATGAACTGCCGCATCAGGAACACGCCGAACGGGCCGGCCAGGAACGGCAGGACGAGCCCGAGCATGGAGCCCGTCAGCTTCATGTTGGCCACCAGTACGTACAGCGGTACGAAGGTGACCAGGCCGGGGACCATGAGCGTCCCCATGACCAGCAGGAAGACGGCGCGCTGTCCGCGGAACTCCAGTTTGGCCAGGGCGTAGCCGAGCATCGAGCAGAAGAGGAGGTTTCCCGCGGTGACGGCGAGGGCCACCATCACGGAGTTGGCGAACATGCTCGTGAAGTCGAGCTTGCTGAACAGCTGGCTGTAGTTGCCGGTGGTGGGCGCGGTGGGGATCAGGACGGGCGGCACTCTGCGGATGTCGGCCTCGGGCTTGAAAGAGCCGGAGAGCATCCAAAGGAACGGCGCGATCGTCAGCAGCAGGGCGCCGGCGAGCGGTACGTACATCCAGGGGTGGCCCCAGGTCTGCCGGATGTGCCGGCGCCTCAGGGCGCCGTCCGCGCCCGGGTCGCCCGGATGTGCCGTGCGAGTGGTGAGGGTGCTCATGGGGCGTCAGTCCTTGTCTCGCAGCAGACGGAACTGCAGTACGGTCAGCGCGACGATGAGGACGAAGATGACGTAGCCGGCGGCCGACGCCATGTCGTAGTTGCCGTTGCCGAACTGGTTGTAGGCGTACAACGTGGCCGACAGGGTCGAGTCCAGCGGTCCGCCCTGGGTCATCACGAACGGCTCGTCGAAGAACTGCAGGTAGCCGATGCCGGTGGTGACGGCGGTGAGCAGCAGGGCGGGTCGCAGGAGAGGGAAGGTGACCCGCCAGAACCGCTGCCAGGCTCCGGCGCCGTCGAGTTCGGCCGCTTCCATCAGGGACTGGGGTACGGACTGCAGCCCTGCCAGCATGATGATCATTACGGTGCCGAGGTTGCGCCACACCGCCATCAGGATCATGACGGGCAGGGCGAACCGGGTATCGGTCAGCCAGGACGGACCGTCGATCCCGAACCAGCCCAGGACGGTGTTCACCAGTCCCGAGCGCGGGTCAAGGAGCGTCTTCCAGACCACGGCCACGGCCACGATGCTGGTGATCACCGGCAGGTAGAAACCGACCCGGAACACGGCCCGGAAGCGGCGGATGCCACGGTCGAGGGCGACGGCCGCGGCCAGCCCGGCGGCCAGCGTCAGCGGCAGGCCGACCAGGACGAAGACGGCCGTGTTGCGCAGCGCGTGGCGGAACTGCTCGTCCTGGAAGAGCCGCACGTAGTTGTCGAACCCGACGAACGACACGTTCAACGGGGTGCGCAGGTCGGCGCTCTGGGTGTCGGTCAGGCCCATCAGCAGCGACCACGCCACCGGCAGCAGCATGAAGGCCGCGAACAGCGCGAGGAACGGGGCGCCGAGAATCCAGGCGGCCCGGGCCTGTCTGCCGCGCGCCGTGCCCCGGAGCACGGAGCGCCGGCGACCGGCACTCCGCTCCGGCCGTGCGGTGTTCTGCTCTTGGGTGTCGCCCCGGCTGGGGAGCGTTTTCGTGGACATGGATGTCATCCGTCCCTACGAGGGCTGCTCACGTCGGCGCTCAGCGGCCGGTGCCGATGCTGGTCGCCTTGGACTGCAGCGCCTGCTGCACCTGGGCGACGGTGGCCTTGCCGAGGGTCAGCTTCTCCAGTTCGGAGTCGATGGCGTCGGCGATCTGCTGCCAGGTCGTGATGGCGGGCGGCGCCTTGCTGACCTCGAGCTGCTCGGCGAACGCCTTCATGTTCTCGTCCTGGGTCAGCTTCCCCTCCGACCATGCCTGGGGAGACGGGGGCAGGCTGCCGGTGGCCTTGGCATAGGTCGCGAGGTTGGCGGGCTGCGTGAGGAACCGGGCGAACTTCCATGCCGCGTCCGCGTTCTTGGCGTCCTTGAACACCGCCACGTCGGTGCCGCCGGCGAACCCCGCGGGCTTCTTGCTGTAGGGCACCGGCATGGTCTTCCACTTGCCGTCGAGGTCCGGGGAGTCCTTGTGGAGGCTCCCGCCGGCCCACGCGCCCTCCTGGTACGTGGCAGTCAGCCCGTCCCGGAAGTCCTGCAGGTTGTCCGCCTTGTTGGTCGGCGCCAGGCCCTGCTTCGGGATGCTCGCGTAGTACTCCAGCGCCTCGGCGACCGCCGGCGAGTCGAAGGTGAACTTCTTGGTGCTCGGGTCGTAGATGTCACCGCCCTGCTGCCAGACCATCGGCAGCATGAAGAGCCAGGAGTTGAAGCCCATCACCAGTCCGGTGGCGTGGCGCAGCTTGGGGTTCTGCTTGCCGGCGGTTGCCTGGATGGCCTTGAGATCCTTCAGGTATCCGTCCCGGTCGCCGGCCAGGGCGCCCTTGATGCCGGCCTTGGTGGTGATGTCGGTCCGGTAGTAGACGGCCGTGGTGTCGGCGATGAACGGCACACCGTAGGCGGTGTCCTTGTACTTGGTGGTGTCCCACTGGCCGGGGTAGAAGTCCGACGACTTGATCGAGGTCGGGGTGGCCTGGAAGCCGTTCAGGGCGGCCATTTCGGCCATCCAGGTCGTGCCGATCATGGACATGTCCGGGGTGTTGCCGCCGGCGATCGCGGTCGTCAGCTTGTCGTGGGCGCCGTCCCAGGGCACCGCCGTGATCTGGACCTTGACGTCGGGGTTCTGCTGCTCGAACTTCTTGGCCAGGCTCTCGAGGTTCTTGTCGGTGTCGCCCATGGACCACATGACGACCTTGCCGGTGGCCTTGCCGCTGCTGAGCTTCGCGGGTGCGTCCTTGCCGGCGCCGGAGTCGGCGCTCCGGCCGCAGCCGGTGGCCACCAGGGCTGCCGTGACGGTGACGCACAGGACCTGGACGGTTCTGACGGTGTGACGAGTAGGCGTACGCATGGTTCGGCTCCTTGCCGTTGAGCGATACGGGCGCAGGGGGGCGGCGAAGGGTGGGAGCGGGCGGAACCCGGACGGGTCGGTCCGCGAGGTGGAGGCCGTCGGTGGTGACGGCGGCATCGGGTCAGCCGCAGGTCGCGGCTGGAGCGTCCGACACGGAGTGGGTGGCGGCCGGGCGGGGGGTGTGCCCGGGGTGCCGTTGGTTGCCGGACCGGGAAGGCGCCGGCGGAAACGGGCCTCGGCGGTGACGCGTGAACGCGGTCCCGCGTGAATGGTGGTGAAGCCGGCCGGTGAACAGGCCGGTCGCGGCCGCAGCGTGGAGCGGCTTCAGGTGGAGCTGGACGACCTACCGCCCTGCCCGAGGACAGGTTCGGTCACTTCCGTGGCTTGCTGGAGTCCGTCCCCGCCTGCGGGGCGGCCAGGATGGCGGAGACGGACGGTTCGGAGAGACACTGCCATCGCGCGCATCGCGATGACCTGGCGTCAGTTCGAGCTCGGCTTTAACGTCGAGCCGCGGATCACGAGGCTGGTGGGGATGATGCAGGAGGGGGCGGCCTTGGGCGATCCGCGCACGTGGTCCAGCAGCAGACGCGCCGCCGCCTGACCCATCTCCCGCATCGGCTGACGGATGGTGGTCAGTGCCGGATAGGTGTACGACGCCATCTCGACGTCGTCGAAGCCCACCACGGCGACATCCTGCGGAACCCACAGACCGGCCTCGTGCAGGGCGGCGAGCACGCCGGCCGCCGAGGGGTCGTTGTGCGCGAAGACCGAATCGAACTCCACGCCCTCCGCGAGAGCGCGCGCGACCTCGCTCCGGCAGCGGTCGAAGTCGAAGTCACCGCAGACGATGCTGCGTTGGCCGATCTCGACCCCGGCTTCCGCATAGACATCCACGAAGCCGCCCAGCCGTTCCCCAGTGCAGCCGAACGCCTCGGGACCGGTGATCACCAGGGGACGACGGCGCCCGATGTCCAGCAGGTGCCGTGCCGCCTGCGCACCCCCCTCCCGGTTGGTGGTGGCCACGTAGGGGAAGCCCGGCCGCTGGAAGCGATCGTCTATCAGCACGACCGGGAGCCCCGCTTCGTGCAGTTCCGTGATGTACCCCATGGCGCCCTCGGGCTCTATCACCAGCAGACCGTCGAACGACTTGGCGGCGACCTGCAGGCCCAGCCTGCGCAGTGACTCCTCACCGCGGTTCCAGGTCAGCATGCGCAGCCCGAAGCCCTCGGCCTCCAGCGTTTCGATGACCGCCTGCACGATCCCGGCCCAGGCCCAGGCCATGTCCGGGACGAGCATGCCGATCATCTGGGTCGTGCCGCGTGCGAGCCCGACTGCCCCGGCGCTCGGCACATAACCCAGCTCCGATATCGCCTCGCGGACCTTCAGGACGGTGTTCTCGTTGATCTCGCCTTTGCCGTTCAGCACTCGCGAGACCGTCGTCTTGCTGACGCCGGCCCGTGAGGCCACGTCGGCGATGGTGACTCCCATGCCACCTCCTCTCACTCCACGCAGAGGCGGAAGACGTGCTCCCGCACCGAAGGGCCGATCGTACAGACATTCATGGAACCGCTAACGGAACCGGTACCGGAACCGGTTTCGGTACCGGTTCCGGCAGTGAAGCACCGGGAGGCCCAACCCGTCAACACACCGGAAACAACTCGTTCACAGGGAAGTCGTCAGCCGTCCTCGGGAGCAGGGAGCTCACCGGAGCCGCGGGCGAGGTAGCGGGTGGGCAGCACCCGGTGACGGGCGGGACCGCCCTCGCCCTCAAGTCGCTCGAACAGCAGGCTCGCGGCCTCCCGGCCGATCGCGGCATGGTCCTGGGCGATCACCGAGATGCCGGGTTCGAGCAGGTCGGCGAGGGACAGGTCGTCGAAGCCGATGAGCGCCACTCGGTGCTGCAGCCGGAGCTCCTGCAGGGTCATGCGGGCCCCGACGGTCAGGAGGTTCTGGCCGGAGACGACTGCGGTGGGCCCGTGGGCGAGGGCCAGGAGTTCGCGGGTGGCCTCCCGGGCGGCTTCCGCGCCATGCAGGCCACGCCTCACCAGAGAGGGGTGCAGGACACATCCAACCTCGGCCAACCCCTCCACGAACCCGGCGTAACGTTCTTCGGCGGTCCAGATCGAGCGGAGATCGCCGAGGAAGGCGACGCGCCGGTGACCTGCCTCGTGCAGCCTTTTCACCGCTGTCCGCACGCCCGCCCGGTTGTCCACCGTCACGGTGTCCACCTGCGGCGCCGTGCTGGGGCGGTCCATGCAGACGACGGGTGTGCCGGTGCGGCGGGCCGCGGCGAGGTCGGTGTCGTTCTGCCCGGTGGGCACCACGATGAGGCCGTCGACCCGGCGGGCGGTGAAGGTCTTCAGCAGGCCGCGTTCCCTGGCCGGGTCCTCGTCGGTGGACCCGGCCAGGAGCAGCAGGCCGTGCGCGGCGGCGGCGTCCTCCACCGCGCGGTGCAGCGCGGCGGAGAAGGGGTTGGCCGCGTCCTCCAAGACCAGGCCGAGGGTGTGGGTGCGGCGGTCGGCCCGGCGAAGGCTGCTGGCCGTCAGATCTTGGCGGTAGCCCAGCAGCTCGGCGGCGCGCGTCACCCGTTCCGCCAGGTCAGGGGTGACGGTCTTGCCGTTGACGACCCGCGAGACGGTGGCGATACCGACCCCGGCCATGGTCGCGACGTCGCGGATGGTTGCCGGTCGCCGACCTGTGTCGTTGTGCTGGCTGGGCAACGTTTTCTCCCGGGGTCGATGGCATCGTGCAGCCGTCTCGATCCTCGCATTCGGGAGTTTTTCTGCACAGGGTCTGGACTTCGGCGACAGGGTGCCCGTACTTTCGGCGAAACGTTTCCAGCCGCTGGCTGGAGCTGCCGGTGCCGTGCTGCCCCCACAGCCGGGCTCGCCCGTGACCTTGGACGAGGCCACGGCGCAACCGCCGCCCGCACCCGACACGCGTCAAGCGTCACTCGTCACGCGTCAGTCCCCTACGGCTGAGCCGAAGCCCGCCCGCCTGCAAGGAGCGCCATGCCCAGAACTCTCCGTCCGCGCCGCAGACTCCTGGCCGCACTGGCCGTCCTGTCCGGGCTCGGCCTGGTCGCCGCATCTCCGGCCATGGCCGACACGCTCTACCACGAGCAGTACCGCCCCCAGTTCCACTTCACCCCGGCCCAGAACTGGATGAACGACCCCAACGGCCTCATCTACTACAAAGGCAAGTACCACCTGTTCTTCCAGTACAACCCGTCCGGCAACAGCTGGGGCAACATGTCCTGGGGCCACGCGGTCAGCACCGACCTTGTGCACTGGAAGCAGCTCCCGGTGGCCATCCCACAGGACGACAAGGAGATGATCTTCTCCGGCAGCGTGGTGCTGGACAGGAACAACACCACCGGCTTCGGGACCAAGAAGAACCCTCCGCTCGTCGCCGTCTACACCAGCGCCCAGAAGGCTTCCGGCAAGCAGCAGCAGGCCCTCGCCTACAGCACCGACGGCGGCACCACCTGGACCAAGCACGACGACAACCCGGTGCTCGACATCGGCTCGAACAACTTCCGCGACCCCAAGGTCTTCTGGTACGCCCCCACGCAGCGCTGGCTGATGGCGGTCTCCCTCGCCGACCAGCACAAGATCTCCTTCTACAGCTCGGCCGACCTCAAGCACTGGACCCACCAGAGTGACTTCGGTCCGGCCGGCGCCACCGGCGGGGTGTGGGAGTGCCCGGACCTGTTCCCGCTCCCGGTCGACGGCGATCCGAAGAAGACCAAGTGGGTACTGGCCGTCAACCTCAACCCCGGCGGCATCGCGGGCGGCTCCGGCGCCCAGTACTTCGTCGGCGACTTCAACGGCAAGAAGTTCACCTCCGACGACGACGGCAGCTACACCCCGCCGAGCGGCACCGTCATGCAGGACTTCGAGTCCGGCTCGTTCGGCGACTGGACGGCCACCGGTGACGCCTTCGGCAGCGCGCCGGCGACCGGGGCGGTGGACTGGCAGTCACAGGTCACGGGCATCGAGGGCAAGGCTTTCGCCAACAGCTTCCACGGCGGTGACGCCTCCACCGGCACGTTGACCTCGCCCGAGTTCACGGTGACCGGCAACTACATCAACTTCAAGGTCGGCGGCGGCAACCACCCGTACCAGCCCGGCACCGTCCTGGGCGACCAGCCCACACCCACCGGTGAAACCCTCGCCGACTTCGAGGGCAGCAGCTACACCAGCCCCATCGGCGACTGGACCACCACCGGCGACGCCTTCGGCACCGGACCGGCCCAGGGCGCCATCGGAGACCAGCAGCAGGTCTCCGGCTACCTCGGCAACGGCCTGGCCAACAGCTTCCTGGGCGGCGACGCCGGCACCGGCACCCTCACCTCCCCGACATTCACCATCGACAAGAAGTACCTGGACTTCCTCATCGGCGGCGGCTACCACCCCGCGAGCTCCGACGCCCCCACCGCGGTCGAACTCATCGTGGACGACAAGGTCGTACGCTCCACCACCGGATCCAACGGCGAAGCCCTGAACTGGACGTCGTGGGACCTGTCCGACCTACAGGGCAAGCAGGCCCAGATCAAGGTCGTGGACGCCAACACGGGCGGCTGGGGCCACCTCAACCTCGACCAGGTCGTCCTCTCCGACACCCAGGCGAAGCCCCCCTCCATCGAGACCGGCGTCAACCTGCTCGTCGACGGCAAGGTCGTCCAGAACGCCACCGGCGCCGATTCCGAGAACCTCGACTGGGCCTCCTTCAACACCACCGCCTACAAGGGCAAGAAGGTCCAGATCCAGATCGTCGACGCCAACCCCGGCGGCTGGGGACACGTCCTCGCCGACCAGTTCACCACCGCCGACAAACCCGCCCTGAACACCACCCAGCGCGCCCACTGGCTCGACTACGGCGCGGACTTCTACGCCGCCAACACATGGACCGACGCACCCGGCGGCCGCCGCGTTATGACCGCCTGGATGAACAACTGGAACTACGGGCAGGCCATCCCCACCTCCCCGTGGCGCAGCGCCGACACGTTCCCCCGCCAGCTCTCCCTGAAGACCGTGAACGGCAAGGTCCAGCTGATCCAGCAGCCGGTCGGTGAACTGACCACCCTGCGCGGAGCCCGTACCCGGGTGCCCAGCACCCGCGTCACCAACACCACTACCCCGCTCTCGGTGCACGGCAGCACCCTGGACCTTCAGGCCGACCTCACCCCGGGCACCGCCGACCGCTTCGGCCTGGACGTCCGTACCGGCGCCGGGCAGCGCACCCGCATCGGCTACGACACCGCCACCGGCGAGGTCTACATCGACCGCACCGCCTCCGGCGCCACCGACTTCGACCCCACCTTCTCCGGCGTCCAGCGCGCTCCCCTCGACCTGCACGGCGGCCAACTGAGCCTGCACGTCCTCGTCGACGCCTCCTCCGTCGAGGTCTACGCCCAGAACAGCCGTGGCGAACAGGTCACCCTCACCGACCAGATCTTCCCCGCCCCCTCCAGCAACGGCATCGACGCCTTCACGGAGGGCGGCACCGCCACCCTCAACCATCTGCAGGCATGGAAGGTGAAGTCCATTTGGCCGTGACATGCCCTCAAGTCCGTGCGCCAGACGGCCGGGAAACGGCTTCCGGCGCACGGATATCGGCGCGGGAGCCGAGGACTACGCGAGATCGGCCTTCCCTGCCCTACTTGATGGACTGAGTGGATGAAGATTCTGTCGCCTCGCGCCCTGCGGTCTCTTGAACGGTTCAATGCCGCCTACCCCCGGGATCACAACGCCCACTACCACCGCTGGATCCTGCGGCAGCTGCCGAGACACTTCAACCGGGCCCTGGACATCGGCTCCGGCAGCGGTGACCTCGCAAGGCTTCTGGCCAGACGCGCCGCCGTCGTGGAGGGAGTCGATTCCGATCCGGCGATCACCGCTCAGGCCCAAAAGCTGACTCCATCTGCCCTCGCAGTGACTTTCACCGTCGCGGATGCGATGGCCGAGTTCCCCGCCGACTCGTACGACGTCATCACGTGCGTCGCCACAATCCACCACCTGCCGTTCACACAGGCACTCACCCGTTTCCGCCGCAATCTGGCGCCGGGAGGAACCTTGGTGATCGTCGGACTGTCCCGCGCTCAGTCACTTGCAGACCACCTGCTAGGTGCTCTCGCCATCCCGGCCAACGCTGCCATGGGTTGGCTGAAGAACAAGGGCCGTCCCTCGCCCCGGCCCGTCTCCATGACGGCCCCAACTCGCCCAGCGGACATGACCTTCGACGACATCCTCCGTGAAACCAGAAACGTACTTCCCGGCGCACGGCTGCGACGACGGCTGTTCTGGCGCTACACGCTCGTATGGCATCACCGCTGAGCGAGTCCGCACCGATTCAGAACAGGCGGGCGGGCAACTGGACGCGATGGTGAGGCCGATCAGCGCGGCACCGCACTCACCCTCACCGACCAAGCCCCGGACGGACGCGGAGCAATCTGCCGGATCATCGAGGAGGCAGCTCGCCTTCCTGAACAGCAGGTGCATCCGGGGGCGCAGCCGGCCTCCGCTCCTGCCGCTGCGGAACGCATTCAGCACACATGAGGCCGGGAAACCCCGTAAACACGTGAGAACTACAGAGGGGCGTTTTCCCAGGCCAGGCACCCTGCAGCCTACGTTTCCGCAGGTCACAGCGCCGCCCAGAGAAAACTCCTAAAGCGGGTGTCGCAGGTTCGAATCCTGCCGGGGGCACCAGCGCAAAGGCCCCGGACCGATCTTGGTCCGGGGCCTTTGCCATCTACTTTTGACATCAACGGGGGCGGTCACCCGCGATCGGGGCGCCTCTTCTTGTTCCTCAGTAGCCGGTCCATATGGCTCATGGCTTCGCGCTGGGTGTCCTGGACGACGTGGGTGTACACGTCCATGGTGATGCTGATCTGGCTGTGCCCGAGGATCTCCATGACGACGCGGGGCGCGACTCCGGCCGCCGTGAGGAGGGTGGCGGTGCCATGGCGGGCGTCGTGCAGCCGGATGACGCGGAGGCCAGCGGACTCGGCGACACGGGTGAAGGAGCGGTAGACGTTGCGCGGCTCGACCGGACGGCCATTGCGAGTGGCGAAGACGTACCCACCGTCAATCCACGACTCCCCCGCCCGCTCCTTGGCAGCCGCCTGCCGCATCCGGTGCCACCGCAGCGGAGCGATGCACCTGGCCGGGAGCGGAAGCGCGCGGTGGCGGCGGCTCTTGGTCTCGTCGTCGTAGAGGACCCCGCGCCGCCGCTGTGTCTGCTGGCGGACGTGCAATACGCGCTTGTCCAAGTCCACGTCGGTCCAGCGCAGACCGATGAGCTCACCCCGCCGCAGCCCCATCGCGATGGCCAGGACGAAGGCCGCGTACAGCGGGTCCTTTCGGGAGGCGGCGAGGAAGTCCAAGGTCTCGTCGAGCGTCCAGGGACTCAGCTCACGCGACGAGGCCCGGGGCGGCTCGACGAGGCCCGCCACGTTCCGCGTGATCAGCTCTTCACGACAGGCAGCGGCCAGGGCCGTACGCAGCACCCGGTGCGACTCCTTGGCCGTGGCCGCCGTCGCCCTCGTCTCCAACTGGTTCAGGAAGCGCCGCACGTCGGCGACGCCCAGGGCTTCGAGCCGCTTGGACCCGAGCATGGGCACGAGGTAGAGCCTGACGTGCGACTCGTACTTGTCGTACGTGCTGAGCATCGCTGCGACGACGGTTTTCAAGACCGTTCGCCGATCAGGAGTAGAAGCCCCTGCCGTACTCCTCGGGCCCGACACTGAAGTCGTCCGGACGATCACGCCTCAGCTCCTCGTACCGAACCGCGAACACGTCGATAGCTTCATGGATCGTGCAGTCCAACACTTCGCGGATCGTCTTGAGCGCGAAGATGATCCGGTGATCGACGATGTCGCGATCTACGCTTGCCGGCAGTGTGGTCACGGGTCCCCCGAAGTCGCTGTACAGCAGCGGAGTACAGCAACCGCACAGACCACAGCCAACCGAGTAAGACCGTTGGCAGGCCAACGGTCAGCCAATCGATCCTCAGCAACCGTCGCGCCCATAGTTCGGATCGGGGGGCGGCGGGTTTCGCAGGACTTTCAGCGGCGGCGGACGGAGATGGACGGGCGCCGCTCGCGTGTGCCGGCCGGAGCGTGGATGATTGGCCGTCAGGGTGCGGAGGGGGTGATCCAGTGCACGGAAGTCTGCCGGTTGAGAATGCGGGGAGCGTCCCGCTGTGCCTCTTCGTCGAGCCGTACGGTGAGGACTTCTGGCTTGAGCCCGGCGAGGCCGTCACCGTGTCGTCGGTCAGCGACGACATCAATGTCCAGTTCGCGGTAACCGTGGCGGCCGAGCTGTTGAGCGTGTGGCTCTACGAGGACGGCGACCCGCACAGGGTCGTCTCGGAATCCCAGGTGATCGATGCGTCTGGTACTCCGTTGAAGTGTGGACACCAGCGTCACGACCGGCGAATTCCCGGACCGTTCTTGCAGCGAGTTGTCAAACCCGATGATTCTCCTGACACCAGCGCCTGACACCAACAAGGGCGGACAGCGGCGGTTGACGTTGAACCTCAGCGCACAGTCAGCCGAGGAACATGGCGGGTTGAAGCAGGACCCCGACCCCGCGTGATCGACCTGATAAGGATGAGGCCACATCTCAAAGCTTGCCAATATCGTGGCGCTTCCTCCTTAGTTCAGAGGTGACGTCCCGGTTGGCCAATTCTTCCGTGACCCTTGTCTCGGATGTGACGTCCCTCGGCCCCCTGACCAGTGACTTACGATCTCAGGCATGCGTCATGCCATACCCCGTCTCGCCTGTCTCCTGCCCTTGATCGGATTGATCGCAGGGTGCGGAAGCAGCCAGACTCCCCAACCTTCCCCGGGGCGGGCAAAGGTGACCGTCGACCCTTCAGTGGCGCAGCGTCGCACGGAATACGAGAACGTTCGCACAGGGCTGCTCCAAGCGGTGGCGGAGGTGGGCGTGCCCGGTGGATTCAGGGGAGACGGCAAAGAGAAGCCATCGGCTGATTACTGCTCCGTCTTTCTTGACGGATTTGTGTCGGCGAAGAGCGGGGCTCAGCCCCGGGAGACGGTCACGGCAGCACTGCGAGCAGACGGCTGGAAGCAGGTCCAGTCCGGGGGTACTGACGAGAGTCTGCTCACCCGTGGCACCTGGGCGGTTTTCGTGACCCGCACAACCGCACCCCTCGCGGGTGCCGACGGCAAGATGCTTCACGAGCTCACGATCACGGCCGACTGCGAGGGGAACTCGTAGTAGTGGTCGACGGCTCGCGCGGAACAGCAGCGAAGTACAGCAACCACGGCAACCGACCATGACCGTCAGTGTCCATCGGCACCCTCCTCCCAAGCCTTTGCGATCTCCGCGTCGGCTGCCTCCGCGTGGCCGGCCGCTAGCATCGGGTCATGACATCACATCAGGCGGATGCCGCGTAGGTCCCCGCGCGAGGTGAGGGCCACCGTGCCCCATGGGCAAAATGATGGCGCGGTGAGCACGCTGCTCATCAGCGCGTGTCCTGGGCCACCAACGTGTGCTGCCGTCCACACGTACCTCTTCGTCGATGGCCTCGACGTAGTCGCGCGCAGCGACAGCAGAATGGTCGGCCTTGATCCGAGCCGGCTGCTCCGCCCAGGGGGACCGCTCTATCCGACCGATACGCCAGGCACGGTGGATGTGGCATCCCAGGAACAATCCGATCCGGAGCCGGGCGGGTTGACCGTCCGGGTCCGGCTCCGGGGTGAGACGGTCATCTGGTCCGGTCTGATGTACCCGGGCCCTGATGGCAGGCCGATCGAGGAGGTTCACTTCCGCCTGGAGCAGTACCTGGGCGAGGTCGAGCGAGCGTACGCGGCGTTGAAGGGCCCCTCTTCAATCAGTAGTCCCGGATGAAGAGGTCGTGCCAGACGCGTGCCAGATCGTGCGGGGAATCACGGGAACAACGGGGAACCAGTCGAACCTCTACTGCGCTTCTGCGCCCCTTCGCAGCATGTCAGACCTCGAACAAGCCCTAGATGCCCTGAGCTTCGCAAGCTGAGTGCACAAGTCCGCTCGTCACCGGGCCGGTTGCGTACGTTGTTCAGCATGATCCGAGAGCTGTCCGTACCAACTGACACTGACGCGACGGTGCCGATGCTGGAGTTCGCCCCTACGGTGAGGATATGAGGCGACCCGATCGGTCTCCGGCAGGCGCTTGGCCTGCGGCCGTGGCGAAGGCAATAGGTCCTGGCGCCCCTGGTGTGAAGGGGGTCAACGATGGCGGATGCTCTTAGGCTAGAGGTGCAAGTGCATCCAATCCCAGATGGTGATCTGGAGGAGTTGGCGACGCTCACGGGGCGACTTCGCGCGGAGCTACTCGATCTCGACGTGATGGCAGTCGACCCGACGAGCCAGGAGCGGGTGCCCGAGGGCGCCAAGGGGCTCGCGACCGTAACCGGCTGGCTGGCTGGCTGGCTGGCTGGCTGGTCGTACGGTTCGGGAGTTTTGACGGCTTGCGTACGATACTGGGCGCCGTGCGCGGATGGGCACAGCGGACCGACCGCGTGGTGGAGGTCAGTCTGGGCGGTGACATTCTGAAGGTCACCGGAGTGACTTCCGAGCAGCAGGAAAAGATCATCAATGACTGGCTTGCGCGTCACACGGCCGGCTCCTGAGCTGCCTGCTGAGCATCGGTTTGCGCTGGTGGTGGCGACCACCCGGTACGCCGATGCAACACTGCAGCAGCTGCGGGCGCCCGCCCATGACGCCGCCGCCTTGAGCCGGGTACTCGCCGACCCGCTCACCGGTGCCTTCGAGGTTACGACCGTGATCGACCGATCGGGCCAGGAAATCCGCCTGGCAGCCGAGGAGTTCCTCACCGGCCGCAGCCCTCGGGACCTGCTGGTGGTCCACCTGTCCTGCCATGGACTAATCGACCTTCGCCGACGGCTCTACTTCGCCGCCACGGACACGGTCAAGAACCGGCTTGCAGCCACAGGCGTGGAGTCGCAATGGTTGTTGGAGGAGATGGAAGACTGCAGGGCCCGTCGGCAGGTAGTCATCCTGGACTGCTGCTTCAGCGGTGCATTCGCCCAAGGGGCGAAGGGCAATACTGACCTGGGACTGGGCCCGCGGTTCCATGGGCAAGGCCGCGGTCGGGTAGTGCTCACTGCATCCCGGGCGCAGCGTTCCTGCCTACTCCTGAGGGTCACCATGGATCCGCACACCGAGCGCGCTGACATGCTGAGATGACGGGCCCAGCCGTCTCAGTTTCCGTCTCATTCATCCACGTTCACGACCGTTCAGCGGGGGCCGGGAGGCCAGCCCATCCCGGTGGCCAGCCGCCCATGAACGCAGGTGAACGCCCCTGTACCCAGCCCAACTCCCCACCACCACAGTTGGAAAGCGTGTTGGCAGCGCATGACTTGGGCCAACAGCTCCCCGCCGTAGGCGGCACGTGATCAGCTTGTGTTGTGGAAGCCGTCATCGCCAGCGCCGTAGCCGTCCTGGGCACCCTGCTTGGCTCAGGGATCACCCTTGCATTTCAGCAACGCACAGCCGAGAGAAGCCACGAGTTCACACGCCGTGAGAAGCTCCGACAGGAACGGCTCGATGCCTACTCGGCCTACGCTGGCGCCCTGGTCAACTACCGGCGGTGTCTGGTCCACCTGTGGTTCTGCATCCATGAGCAACCGCCGCCCGAGGACGCAGACGAGGTTCGAATACGCGCCTACGACCTCCGATCAAGCGCCCAAGAGGCCCTGTTCCGCGTGCAGATGCTCACGGATGACGAGGCTCTGAGTCGGTCCGCAGAAGCTGTACTCACTGAAGTGACCGGCCTCTACAAGACGGATAGTCGAAGCGAACTCGACGAGCGCCGAGCCCACACCCGTGATGGCATCAGCCACTTGGTGCGCGCGGCCAAGCAGCGTCTCTGACTCACTCAGCCAGCGTGCCCGCACAGTCATGCCGACCAGGTCCTAACCGCTGACTAGGACGCGCACCACATCCGCACCAGACGGAGCGGGAAACAGCGGGGACTCACGGTGAAAGGAACCAGGCCTCCGAGCCAGGCTCCGGGCGTTCGCCCAGGTCAGCCTTCGAAACCCACCCTTGAGCCCGAGCTTCCCAGGCTGAGAGTCGATGGCTCAGTACGGTCGCGGAATCTCGTGCTCTTCCAGCGCGCCCGCGTAGCGCGTCAGTAGTGCATCCAGGTCGACCAGGAGGAAGCCGGCGGACTCCCGGGCCTCAGCCAGGTCACCGCGCTCACACGCCTCCACCACCTCGGCGACGTCGCTGCGGAGGATGTAAAGGGAGTCCCCCTGGATCAGTACCCCGGGGAACCGTCGGCCGGGTAGACGGACCACGGCATCGTTACCGCCGTCGGTGAACAGCTCTGCCTCAACACGCTCCATCACGCCATCCAACCTGACATCACCATCTGACATCAACGACAGGGAACACCGGCGTACTTGAGCGGCATGAGCGGCGCTTCAGCTGGACAAGCGGGGCCCCACGGTGGCCATGCGACCGAACTCCTAAATCGCGTGTCGCAGATTCGAATCCTGCCGGGGGGCACAGAGGAACACATGGTCAGGGGTCCTTTCGTCCGGTGGACGGGAGGGCCCCTTGACGTTGCTGCGCGCGTGCCGTGTGCGCAGAGAGTGGTGAGCTGCGCCGCGCGGGAAGTGCCGGGGTTGCCCGGGCGGTGGTGGACGGCAGGTGCCCGGGTCCGCCGCACTTGGCGGGCCCGGGCACCTGTCTGTGGCATCGGAGGGTGGACGGCGGGCAGGCAGGCGGCGTGATGCAGCGGCTGTTCGCCCTCCGGGCGCGTTTCAGGCGCCGTTGGTGGTCATCGTCTCAGCGCACCTCCTGCGAGTACCGCGCGACGGTGATGCGGTCGATCAGCGGCGCGTAGGCGGAGCGGAGCAGGACGCCGGGGAAGGTGTCCGAGGCGTGGGTGGTGCCGTCGAAGTTCGGGAGTTCCTCGGAGCGGAAGGCGATCGTGTTCTGTCCCTTCTTCAGGTGGACCGGGACGGTCAGCTCCCAGAAGTTGTTCTGGTGGAAGCTGTGCGGGAAGCCCACGCGCTGTGTCCTGCCGGCGTTGACGCTGATGTCGGCGTGGCGGGCGAGCGGGTCCGGGTTGTAGTGGGTGGCCTCGGACTGCTCCGGGTTGGAGTAGCGGATGCGCATCGCGTACAGGCCGGCCCGGTCGGCGCGGACGGTGAACGTCGCGGTGTTGCCGTTGCCGGGGTCGCCGCCGATGCCGGTGATCGCCGTGCCCTCGGTGGCCAGGGAGAGCGGGGTCAGCGTGGCCGAGCCCGCGAGCTTGGCGTCACTCGCCTCGTACGTACGCGTCGGCAGCGCGTTCTTTGTGAGCCGGACCGTCAGGCGGTCCACGAGGGTGGAGGACGAACTCCCGGTCAGCGACACCTTGTTGACGCCGCCCGAGAGGGAGACCGCCACGCTCTTCCTGTTCTTGGCCAGGTGCAGGACGTCGTGCCCGTTGACGGAGAGCCGGGCGTTCGCGTCGCCGAGGGTGTCGACCTTGAGGGTGGCCTCGCGGTCGGCGGGCGAGTAGACCCAGAACGTGGCGCTCTGGCCCTTCTTGAGCTGGACCGCGCCCGAGCCCGTGGCGGGGGCCCCGGCCTGCTTCGGCAGCTTGTAGACGGGCTGCGCCCCGCCGCCCAGCCAGGCCAGTTCACCCTCGTGGACCTGGGTGTCGGCCGAAGCCTCGGGGAGGGAGAGGGTCAGGCGGTCGACGATGGCGTCGCCCTTGGTGGCGCGTTTGCCGTCGGCGCTCTTCGCGGCCAGCGTCAGGGTGTGCTTGCCCTTGGTGAGCTCGACCTTGGTGTCGGTGTGGTCCCACACCACCCACTTGTAGCCCAGCGGAAGGTGCATCTCCTGCTCGCTGTCCGCCTTGCCGTCCACGCGCAGGAAGACGTTGGTCGGGCCCTGTTCCTTCACCTTGTCGAAGGTGTTGAGGGAGTTGGCGAAGGTGCTCAGGTCGTACGTACCGTCCTCGGGCACGTCCACGGCGAAGTCGAGCGTGACGTCCGAACCGGTGCGCAGGCCGCCCACGTCGTAGCCGCCGGAGGTGTAGAACTTCGACACGTCGCGGGGCGAGCCCTCCGGGCCGTTCTTCGAGTAGCCGGACCCCGTGTGGGCGGCGTCCTCCGCCTCGTACGAACCCTGCCAGCGCACCGGCGAGGACTGCGTGCCCTTCGCCTTGCCGGCCGGGCTGAGGACGATCTCGTACGCCGAGGACTCCTTCAGCTTCGGCAGCGCGCCGTCGCCGAAGTCGACGACGACCTTGCCGTCGTCACCGACGTTCAGGTTCTGCTCCGAGAGCAGCTTCGGGCCGGCGGAGTCGCCCACCTGGCCGCTCCACTCGATCTCCCGCACCCAGGCGTGCACGCGGTCCCCGAAGAGCTTCTTCGGGACGTTGTCGAAGGTGATGTGGCCCTTGCCGGTGGAACCGCCGAAGATCAGCCGGGACTGCTTCTTCTTCTCGTCCAGCGTGGCGACGCCCTGCATGGTGTAGTTCTCGCCCGGGAACGGCGGGGTCACGTCGACCGTGTGCCCGCTCATCGAGGCGTACGAGTGCAGCAGCCACCACTGGCCGTTGCCACGGTTCGACTGCACGGCGGAGTCGGAGAGGTTGCCGTCGATGTTCCAGTACGCGATGTCGGCGTCCACCTTGGACTCCTCGATCGCGGACACCCACTGGACCATCTGGCCCGGAACCGAGGTGTGGTAGTTGAAGGCGTACTCATTGATGTTGACGGGGAGTTGGGTGCCCTCACGGCTGGTGCCCTTGAACAGGTCCTTCTCCCACACCCGGTACTTGGCGACGCTCGTGCGCACCGCCTCCGGATGGCTCAGCTCGTGCCAGGTGATGACGTCCGGGAGAGTGCCGGCGGCAAGGGCGTGTGTGAGGAAGCCCTTCACCTGGTCGTAGAGGACGCTGGTGTTGGGGCCGGCTATGCGGGCGTTCGGCATCTTGCTCTTGATGAGCTTGTAGAAGTCGTCCCAGGCGGCGAAGTAGTCGTCCGGGTCGTTGAGCCAGCTGACCTTGTTGTAGCTCCACTCGCCGGTGCCGAACATGTTGCCCTCGGGCTCGTTGAACGGCACGAAGACGATGTTGTCCTGGTACTCCTTCGGCAGCTGCAGGACCTGGTCGACCTGCTTGGCGACCTTCTCCCGGTAGAGCTTGAGCTTCTCCTCGGGGGTGCCGCCCGGCCACTCGTACGGGAAGCCGCGGTGGATGTCGGTCATGTAGATGTAGACGTCACCGTTGGTGGAGTCGGCCAGCGGCTTGACCACGTCCAGCGCATCGGCACCGGGGTGCTGCGGGCCGTCCTGCGCCTTGGTGGAGACCGTCCGCAGGCCCATGCCCTCGATGAGGTTGTTGGTGGGGACGTCCGGCCCGTACACGCCGTAGAGGGTGCCGGAGGCGCCGCCGTGGAACTTGCCGGTGTCGGAACCGAGGTCGACGTCCAGCCGGCCCTCGCGGACCACGGTGACGGTCGCCTTCACAGCTCGTCCGGCCGCCGTTCCCGCGACGGTGAACGTGCCGGGCCGGGCGTACTTGTCGGACGGTACGGCGTCCCAGGCGATCGGGGTGTCGCGGTCGTAGCCGTCGGAGAAGGTGGAGCGGACGGCGGCGGGGAGGGACGGGGCGGTCCCGGTCGTCGTGCGGGCCTCGAAGGACGTCTTCGAGAGCTCCTGGAGGGTGGGTGCGGCGTCGACCGTGCCGGCCACCTGCTCGGGGCTGAGCGCCGCGTGCCACACGGTGAAGTCGTCGACCGCGCCCTTGAGCAGCGGATCCGGCCAGAAGGACTTGCCGATGTAACCGGCGGCCGTGGCCGAACTGTCCAGCACGTCCCTTGCCTTGATGCCGGTGGCCGAGGAGGAGACCGCGACGCCGTCGAGGTAGGTGGTGAGCCGGCCGGCTGAGGTGTCGAGAGTGACGGTGACGGTCCGCCACTGGTCGGCGGGGAGCGGCGCGTAGCCGAGCACCTGTGTCTCCGCGCCCCCTCCGCCGGTGGTCACGGAGGTCTGCAGCAGCCCGTTGCCGCTGTACGGGGTGGCGAAGAGGTACTTGGTGGTGTCGGTGCCCAGATCGAAGAGCCGCTGCCAGGAGGACTTGTCGCCGCTCCACTTCACGCGGGCGGAGACCGTCAAGTCGCTTGCGTCGCCGAGCACTTCGCGGGGCAGGCGGACGTACGCGCCGTCGGAGGTGGGCGCCCCGCCGGGCAGGGCGAGCGCCTTGCCTCCGTCCGCGCCGGCGACCGACTGGGCGGTGGAACCGTTCACCAGGCTCGCCGTCAAGCCGTTGCCGGAACTGTCCGTGATCTTCCCGGAGGCGAGGTCGTCCTGGTCGAAGGTGTAACGGGCGGTGGGCTGGGGGGCGTCGGCCGCGTGCGCGGGGGTGACCGGCGCGGCCAGCAGGCCCGCGCCGACGGCCAGGGCCACGGCGGCCGGGGCTCTGCGTCGCCCGGTTCTGTCAGCGGATGGCATGGTGGCGTCCTTCCAGGATCGTCGAATCGGTTCGACCACGCCCGCACCGGCTCCTACCGGTGGGCGAGGAGGCCGACCGGGTGGTCAGGTGTTACGGGTTGGCCCGGGTTCGGGGAGCGTGGCGTGCGGCTGCGCCGACGCTTCGGCGGTGCCGGGCGGCACCGTCCCACGGCGGGACCGTGAGGGCTGGCGAAAGCCGGACGAGGTCAACCGGTCGGCCCGGAGCGGCCGACGAGTGCGGGCATGGGCGTCCGTAGGCGTCTGCGACGCCGTTTGTGGCGTGGCGAGGGCATGGGCGGCTCGGCCTTCGGCTTCGGGAGGCGAGGCGACGCACTCCTCTCAACTCAACCTGGGAATTCGGTATTTCGAACGCAGTTCGGGTGGTCGGCGAGACCGTAGGGGCAGGCGGGCGTGATGGTCAAGACTTTGCACAGTCCTTGGAGGTGCCCGCCGGGTCGGCCGGTCGCGGACAGCCTGCCCCGCACCCGTGCCGCGCGGGTCGGAGGCAACCGGCCGGGCCCGCACACCGCATCGGATCCGGTCGCCGGCCCGAGGGGGTTCCCTATCCCACTTCGGCATCCCAGGCTTCCCCGTTTGTGCAGGTCATCGGGGGTGGGATGTTCCATCGTTGCAGGAGGAGCGGCGGCTGTTGTCCCAGGCTCACGAGGCATCCGATGCTGTCGCTGTCGCACCGGCTGAAGCGGCCGACCGCCCGGCACACGCCTTGATCCGCAGGGTGGGGCCGAGGGCGCGTGCGACCTCGTACCGATCAGAAGAGGAACACGCAGATGAACATGAAGTCCCTTGTGAGCCGCCGTGTGGCCGTGTCCGCGGGTCTCGTCCTGGCTCTTGGGTTCGGTGTGTCGGCGCAGGCATCCGCCACCGGGCCGCGGACGGTCAGTGGGAAGGCCAAGCACGCGGTGTCGCACCGCTTGGGCGCCAGTGGCGCCAAGGCCACCGTCGCCGCCTGCTCCCAGGAGGTCCTCGGGGTGTCCTCCGTGAAGGAGCCCGCGGACAGCAAGGACGCCAGGCACCTCCTCCTCATCGTCCAGAACGCCGGCGACAAGAAGTGCAACCTGTACCGCTACCCGCTCGTGCGGCTCGGTGCCGGCCGGACCACGGCCCCCGTGATCAAGGAGAGCGACCCGAACCCCGGGGTGCCCGTCACCCTCGCTCCGGGCGAGGAGGCGTATGCCGCTCTGCTCGTCAACGGCCCCATGGACGAGTACGAGGCGAAGAGCATCACCCTCAGCCTCCAGGGTCGCAAGCCCGGCAGCAGCGCGGGCAAGCCGATCGATGTCCCCATGCCCGTCGAGACGTTGTACGCGAACGACTTCCAGCGTGTCACCTACTGGACGACCGCTCCCGGCTTCGCCCTGGACTTCATCATGTCGAAGTGAAGGACCGCTCGGTCCGGGCGGCCTGACGCTTCGTCAGTCACCGCTCTCCGTCTCCGCCTTGTCGTAGGTGGTGGTCATGGGGATCCAGCCACGGGGGTTGCGGTACCAGTAGTGCGGTAGCCCCTTGATGCCGGTGGTGCGGAACGGGCGGCCGTGGTCGTCGATGCGCACCGTGCCGCTCCGGCCCTGTGAGGACCAGTCGAGGTCGAGGTACCAGTCGCAGGTGCAGGAGTCGGTGCGCGCGGAGAGCATCAGGACCTCCGGCTCCCGCAGGGACACCTGGTAGGGGAAGTCGACCGCGGTGATCGGTCTGCCGGGGTCGTTGCCGGGCATCGACCGGGCCAGGGGCCGGTGCGCGTCGAGGTTCACGGAGAAGTAGCGGGGGATGAGGACGGCGCCGCAACCTTCGTACATGGAGTAGGCGATGCCCCGGCGGACGGCGGGGGTGGTGCGGTTGACCACGCGCACATGCAGCGCCTCCAGGACGACGGCGGCGGAGCCGCGTCCCTGTACCGAGATCCGCAGGTTGGTGGTGCGCCCGTGCACCGCCTGCTGGGACGTGGCCCACGCCTCGGCGTCCGCCGGGGTCGGCGGTGGCGGGACCTCCCGCGGTGGCTTGTCGATGACGTAGTCATGGTCGCATTCGAGTTGCCAGAGATGGGAGTTGGCCGTCCAGGTGAGCGGGATTGACGGTGGGACGGTGTCGGCGCCGGCTCGGCTCTCCTGCGGGCTGCCGCTGCTGCGCGTGGCCGATGCCGAGGGTACGGGTGCGGTGCGGGTGGAGGCCGACGGTTCACCGCCACGGGAGGGTCCGGCAGAGGGGATGCCGCCGCTGTGCGCGGCCGACGCCGAGGGTTTCGGTGTGGTGCGGGCGGACGCCGACGGCTCCCCGCCGCCGGCGCGGGGGCCGGCAGCGGATGTGGCGAGGCCGGCGAGCGCGACGGCGAGCGCTGCCGCCAGTGCCATCGATCGCACGGACCTTCGTCGAAGGCGCCCGGCGCGGGGCCGCCGGCCGGCCGGCGAAACCGGCTCCGGGTCCTCGCCCGCCGGGCTGCCGTGGCTCGTGGACGCGGCCGATACGACCGATGCGGCGGTGCTCGCGGACACGGCCGATACGGCCGATACGGCGATGCTCGTGGTGTCGTCAGGCGCGGGTGCCCGCCGGTCATCCGACGGGCGTGGTCGTTGCCGTTCCGCGACTGCCAGGATCCACCGGCGGTGCAACTCCACGCGTTCCCCGGGCGATGCTCCGCACAGGGCGGCGAACCGCTCGATCCTGGTGAAGTCCAGGGGAACCGACTCTCCGGCGCAGTAGCGGTGCAGCGTGGAGGCGTTCATGCCCAGACGGTGTGCCAGCGCGGCGTAGCTGCGGTCCGTGCGCGCCTTCAGCCGCGTCAGCAGCAACGCGAACTCCGCTACGTCATCGTGGATTGCATCCATGCGGTCCGTACTCGCATCCATCCATCGGCCTCGCAGCCGTGTCCCGATACGGGACGGCGTCCCAGGCACTCCCCGTACCCCTGCACGTCAATACGGCTGGGATGGTTCCAGGGTTGCAACGCCCCTCTCGGCGGACAGCGGTGGCTTCCCCAGGTGAACGCCGCGCCGCGGATTCACACCACTTCGGGTTGCGGTTCCGGTTGAAGTGCCGGCGCCGGCTTCGGCTGCCACTGTGTGGTGGTCCGTACGTAGCCGTAGACCACGGAGCCCACCGCCAGAATGAGGAGGGGTCCGGACAGCCACGGGTGTGCGGCCATCTCCGTCGGCAGATAGCGGTACGAGAGCAGGAGTGCGGCGAAGACCGTTGTGCCGTAGGTGACCAGTTGGATTCCTGATCGGTCCCAGCCGCGGTCGTGCGCGCGCAGGGCGGCCTCGATCGTGACCGCGAACACCACGCCGGCGACGAGGTCCGCGCCGTAGTGATAACCGAATCCCAGTGTCGCGGTGAGGGTGGCGACCAGCCAGAAAGTGCCCGCGAAACGCAGAACTCGTGGGCCCTTGCGGGAATGAATGAAGATCGTGGTGGCCCACGCCGTGTGCAGGCTGGGCATGCAGTTGCGTGGGGTGATCTGGTCGAACGGCATCGGGTGCGGGGCGCTGATCGGCGGCATGATGTCCGGCCAGAGGTTGGCCACGGCCCAGTGCGCGGTGGGCGGCGTTTCCGGCAACAGGCGGGCCCATGCCCAGTATTCGTTGCCGTTGCCGAAGGCGTAGAGCGGTCCGACCACCGGGAAAATCATGTAGATGGCCGGCCCGAGAAGGCCGATCACCAGGAAGGTGCGCACCAGATGGTGGCTCGGGAAGCGGCGCTCGACCGCCACATTGCGCAGCTGGTACAGCGCGACGACGACCGCGGCGACGGCGAGCTGACCGTAGACGAGGTTGAGGGTATGGACGCCGACCGTGCCGGAGGCCATGACGATCCGGCCCACCAGCCAGGACGGATCGCCCAGCGCGTGGTCGGCGGCTGCCATGTACTGGTCGAGCACCGCCGGGCGGCTCTTCGCCGTGATCAGCAGCCAGGTGTCACCGGTCTTGCGGCCGGCCACCAGCAGCAGAGCCAGCCCGACGCCCTTCAGCATCAGCAGACGTTCCTGGCCCGCGCGACGCGTGACAGCGAAGACCGCACTGCCCAATATCACCCACAGAGCACCGTTGCCGAAGGGGTGGCCTTCGGTCACCTTGATACCGGCCGCCCATCGCACCAGCACGATGACCACGTCGATGCCGATCGCCGTGCCGGTCGCGATGAGCCGCTGCCGCCGGGTGAACGTCACCATCATCAACGCCATGCTGGCGTACAGCAGAAAGCCTGATTTGGGCGGGAATATCACTTCGCGCACCTGGCTGGCCATCGGCCCCGGGATGCCGTAGTGATGCGCCGCGATCTCCAGCGCGATGAGGAACGCGAGGGTCACGGCACCCGCCGCGCCCCACAGCAGCACCCGCGGCCGGCGCCACGCGGGGAACGCAGGTCTGCGATTGGTTCGCGAAAAAAGCCGCGATGTTCGAGGTATCAATTATTTGGCCGGTTTGCTAGATATTGGTCGAGTTTGGTCACTGATCGCGCTGGAAAGCATGGTTTTTCGACGAAGGACGTTCGAAGGACGCCTTCGTCGTGAGTTCGAACATGCTAACGGAGCCGTGCGGGTGGGTTTCAGGGACTTACGGGACCCGGAATGGTGATCAGCTCCGGGTCAGGCCCAGTTCGCCCGCGCGCACCCCGGCCTGGAAACGGGAGCCCGCGTTGAGGGCGACGAGGAGTTCGGCGACCCGGCGGCGGTAGGTGCGCAGTGACATGCCGAGGTCTCGTGCGGCCGCCTCGTCGGTGACGCCGGAGCCCAGGGCGCGCAGGACTCTGCCGGTTTCGGCGTCGATGCGGGGGCGTTCCGAACTCAGGAAGTCAGCGAGGTCGGTGGCGCTCTGCCAGGCGGCCTCGAACAGCGCGTAGGCGCCGTCGACGAGGGCCGGCGTGGCGCTCATGGTGTACGTGCGCCGGCCGTGGGCGGCCATGGCGGCGGGCACGGGGCTGGTGAGGATCATGGTCCGCCGGTCGATGAAGACGGTGCCCTGGGTCAGCGGGGTCGCGGCGATCCGCACCTGCATGCCGTGGGCGGCCATCTCGCGCAGCGCCTCCCGGTCGCGCTCGTCGGCGAGCACGGCGGGGCTGTACAGCTTGCGGGCCGGCCGTACGGTGCCACCACGACGTATCTCCCGGCGCGCGGCCTCGCGGGCGCCGGGCCAGATGTCGAGGTCGCGGGCGATGTTGACCCATTCCGCGTCGTCCGGCTCCGTCAGGGGCCTGATCCGTGCCCAGAGTTCAAGATCACTGTTGAGCACCATGACCTGTGGCATGAGCCCATTGTGCCTCTGGCAGCAAAATGCCACGGGCTCGTGAACCGATTCCGGCCCGGGCAGCCTGGGCCCATGAGCAACAGATTCCGCCTCGGCGGCGACCTCGACGTCAACCGGCTCGGCTTCGGCGCGATGCGCCTGCCTTCCAAGGACGGCATGGGCGGTCCCGCCCGCGACCCCGAGAACGGCCGTGCCGTGCTGCGCCGCGCCGTGGCCCTCGGCGTCGACCACATAGACACCGCCGAGTTCTATTTCAGCGCGGGCGGTACGGTGCGCGCCAATACCCTGATTCGCGAGGCCCTGCACCCGTACCCGGCAGGCCTGACCATCGCCACCAAGGTGGGCCCGGTCCTCGGTCCGGACGGCATCTCCCACGGCACCGCGGCCGACCTGCGCGGCCAGGTCGAGGCCAACCTCGAAAGCCTGGGGCTGGACCGGCTCGACCTCGTCTACCTGCGCATCGGGCTCATGGAGCCCCCGCACGGCGAATCCCTCGCCGAACGCTTCGAGGCGCTCGCCGCCCTGCGCGAGGAGGGTCTGATCCGCCACCTCGGCGTCAGCAACATCGACGCCGCCCATCTCGCGGAGGCGCGCGCCATCGCCCCCGTCACGGCCGTGCAGAACCAGTTCCACGCCGCCCGGCGCGGCGACGCGGACATCCTGGCCGCCTGCGAGGAGTCCGGGATCGCCTTCGTGCCCTTCTTCCCGGTGGGCGGCGGCGGGGAGTTCGAGGACGCGCGGCCGGCCAAGGTGGCGGCCCGGCACGGCGTCACCGTCCCCCAGATCGGCCTGGCATGGCTGCTGGCCTCCTCCCCGGTGACCCTCGCCATCCCGGGAACAGGGTCCGTCTCCCACCTGGAGGAGAACATGGCCGCCGCCGCGATCACCCTCACCGAGGAAGACCTCGCCGACCTCGCGTGACGTCCGGCTGCTCCGAGGAGCCTGCCTCCGAGGCCTCCCCCTGGTGCGTTCCTCCGCACCACACCCTGCCGCCCCCAAACACGAAGGACACCCATGCCATGAAGCTGCTGATCCTCGGTGCGACCGGCCCGACCGGCCGCCACGTCGTCGACCTGGCCCTGCGGGCCGGTGACTCGGTCACCGTCTTCGTCCGCAACCCGGCCGCGCTGGGCGACCTGGCGGATCGGGTCACCGTGGTGACCGGGGACGCCACCTCGCGGCACGACGTCTCCGGCGCCATGACCGGGCAGGACGCCGTTGTCGCCGCACTCGGCCGCGGGAACTCGTTGACCGCCGACGACTTCTTCACCCGTTCCTCCACGGCCGTGATCGCCGCGGCCGAGGAGGTGGGCATCTCGCGCCTGGTGTGGCTGTCGTCGTTCGGCGTCGGCCACACCTACCAGTGGTCGAGCGTCCCGCAGAAGCTGATCTACCGCACTCTGCTGCGCTCGGTCTACGCGAACAAGGAGATCGCCGACGAGCGCATCCGCTCCAGCGGACTGGACTGGACCCTCGTCTACCCCACCAGGCTGACCCACGGCCCGGAAGCCGGCACCTACCGGGCGGACGACCGGCTGCCGATGAAGGGCAACCCGACGATCAGCCGCGCGGATGTCGCCGCCTTCATGCATCAGGCGGCGCACGGCAGCGAGTGGCTTCACCGCACCGCAGTGATCTCCGACTGAACCCTCTGGGGCCTCTGGTCTCCGAAGTCTTCGGAGTCTTCGGAGTCTTCGGAGTCTTCGCCTATGACAGTCGTTATAGAGGGCTGTAGGCTACTGCCTCTATAACGACTGTCATAGGAGGATGGCATGACGATCATCACCGTGAACGCACCGAAGGGCCGCCTGGGCCTGGAGCAGCGCCGCGAGCTGGCCGAGACGCTGACGGACGCGGTACTGCTGCCCGAGGTGGGACAGTCCGCTCCGGCCGCCCGGGTCGGGTTCCAGGTGCACTTCGTCGAGCGCGAGCGGGACATGATGGCCATCGGCGGACGGCTGCTGGCGGACGCCGGGCCGGACCTCGACGTGATGGTGATCGACATCGCGGTCATGGACGCCGCCTGGCAGTCGGACGTACGGGCCGAGGTCATCGAGCGCGCGCTCGCCGCACTGGCGGAGGCCTGCGGACTGGAGGAGCCCTCGCCGACGTGGTGGGTCAACTTCCGCGTGATCGAGGAGGGCAGCTGGGGCTCGTCCGGGGGCGTGCTGTCGATTCTGCCGCTGCTGGAGAGCGGGGTGTTCACCAAGGAGAGGGTCGAGGCCGTGCGCGCCGCGCTGGGTGCCTGACGCTCAGGGGGAACGCCGAGCGCGCGACGCGCCCCCTCAGTCCCTGATCGTGGCCAGGATGAGCCCCCGCAGTTGCTCCGCCGCACGGTCGAGGGGCTGCGTGCTGCGTCTGGCGCGGCACATGGCCACGGTTCCCTCGACGGCCGCGACGATGAGCGTCGCGAGCTGCGCCGCCTGCTCACGCTCGGCGCCGTGCTCGCGCAGCGAGGCGGCGAGCAGGCCCTCCCAGGTGGTGAAGACCTCGGCGGCGGCCACCAGGGCGGCGGGCGGCTCGTCGGCGGGCGGTTCCTCGATGGAGACGGCGAGCACCGGGCAGCCCGCCCGGAAGTCACTGTCGACGACGATCTTGCGCCACAGGCCGAGGAAGGCCTGCAGTCCGGCGACCGGACCCGCCTCCAGCTCCCTGCGCAGGCTGCGGGCGACCCACTCGCCCGTGTAGCGGACGGCCTCCGTGGCCAACTGCTGCTTGCCCTCGGGGAAGTAGTGGTACGTCGAGCCGAGCGGCGCCCTGGCGTGCTTGGCCGTCTCGCGAATGCTCGTGGCGTTCAGGCCGCGCCGGCTGATCATGTCGGCCGCCCCGGCCACGATCCGCTCACGCGCCGTCGGGCTGGGCTTGGTCACGTACGTGATCCCTTCTGACACCACACACCACTGGATATAACGACCGTCATACTCTAGCGTGACGCTGTCTATAACGACTGTCATAGAACCGAAGAGAGAGGTGTGCCATGCCGTCGATCCGGCTCACGGTCCCCGCCGGTGCCCTGAGCGAACAAGGCCGCCGGAGCGTTCAGCGTGACCTCGCCGCGGTGCTGCTGCGCTGGGAGGGCGCACCCGACACGCCGTTCTTCCGTGCCCAGGCGTGGAGTTACCTCCTCGAACTGCCGGCAGGCGCGCAGACCACCGCCGAGGACGACGCCCCTCGCTTCCTGGTGGAGGTCACGGTCCCGCAGGGCGCCCTGTCCGAGCGCCGCAAGGCGGGCCTGGTCGAGGAAGTGACGCAGACCGTGCTGTCCGCGGCCGGTCTCGCCGCGGACGAGGCCCTGCGGGTGTGGGTGCTGGTGCACGAGCAGCCCGACGGCACCTGGGGAGCGGGCGGCTCGGTTCTGCGCCACGCCGACCTGGTGGCACTGGCGAAGGGGCAGCGCGCCGATGCGTGAACTGACCTACGTCGCCAAGCGCACCGTCGAGTGGCGCGAGGCACCCGACCCGAGGCTCCGGTCCGGGCGGGAGGCGATCGTCGCGCCGGTGGCCGCCACCCCCTGCGACGTCGACTCCGCCATCCTCGCCGGGCACGGCTTCGTCGAGCCGCCGTTCGCCCTCGGCCACGAGTGCGTCGCCCGCGTGGTGGAGACCGGCGACGCCGTCACCGCCGTCACCCCCGGCGACCTCGTCGTGGTCCCCTGGTCCATCAACTGCGGTATCTGCGACCGCTGCCGGGCCGGGCTGACCGCGCACTGCGCCGCCGTGCCCTACATGGCGATGTACGGCGCCCCGATCGGCGGGAGTTGGGGCGGACTCTTCTCCGACCTGGTCCGCGTGCCCTACGCCGACGCCATGCTCGTACCCCTGCCGCCCGGTCTCGACCCCGTCGCCATGGCCTCGGCCAGCGACAACTGGTCCCTGGCCTGGCGGCTTGTCGCCCCGCATCTCAAGGCCCGCCCCGGCGCGCGGGTGCTGGTCGTCGCCCGTGGCAGCATCGGCCTGTACGTGTGCGACATCGCCCGCGCGCTCGGCGCCGGTGAGGTGCTCTACGTCGACCCCGCCGCCGAGCACCGCGAGATCGCTCAGGGGTACGGCGCCGCCACCGCCGTATCCATGGAAGGGGTCCCGCCGGGCTTCGACATCGCGGTGGAGGCCACCGGCCGCGTCGACCAGCTCGCCCTGACCGTCAAAGCCCTGGCGCCGGAAGGGATCTGCGAGAGCGCGGGCAACCACTTCCGGCCCGGCGAGCTGCCCCTGCTCGACATGTACCTCACCGGCGTCACCCTGCGCGTCGCCCGCGACAACGTACGCGCCCACATCCCCGACGCCCTCGCACTCGCCGCCACCGGCGAGGTCGCCCCCGAGAAGGTGGTCTCCCACGTCATCGACTGGGAGGACCTGCCGACCGCGCTGCCGGAGAAGTACCTCAAGCCCGTCTTCGTGCGGGCGGGCAGCTGAGTCGACGGCCGGTCCGACGGCCGGGGAACGGGAACGCGGACCCGGACGATGACCGTCCGGCCCATATCTCGTCACCGCTGCGTCACAGGTGAGCGTTGGCGAGAACCCGTCGGCCGCCGATCCTGTCTGCAGCAGTGGGTGTCGGCGAGGGTCGGTGTCCGGTGCGAGCCACAGTCGGGGGAGATCATGCAGTACAGGAACGGCATGCGCAGAAGCGTGATGATGGCGATGGTCGCGGCGTCGGCCGCCATGGTGATGACCGGATGCCAGCCCGATGACGACGGATCGGGGACGGACGACTCGTCTTCGAGCGCACCGAGCGTCTCGAAGTCGCCCTCGGGTTCCCCGAGTTCCGGCTCCACGGGCTCCGGTACGCCGAGTTCCGGATCGACGAGTTCTGCTTCGCCGAGTTCCGGTGGCACGGATCCCGCGACGCACGGGCCGTCCTCGACGCCGACGACCGCGCCGTCCACGGGCTCCTCCTCCGGAGCGACGTGTGCGGACTCCAGCCTGGACCTCACCGCCTACCAGGCCGCCGACCGCCCGGACGGGACGGGAACCGGCGCGGCGATCATCGAGTTCACGAACACCTCCGGCGCGGAGTGCGTCCTCAACGGGCACCCGACGGTGGCGGGGGCCGGCAACGGATCCCCGGACCACAACACCCCGTTGACGGTGACGCCCACCGGATCGGTGACGCCCGTCCGGGTCGCCCCGGGCGGCAAGGCCTGGGTGAAGCTGACCTTCGTTCAGGTCCAGGGCGAGGCGGACGGCTACTGCGAGTCCGGCGCGGACCCCTCGTCGTACCCCACCCTGGTGATCGGCCTGCCCGGCTCCGGCGCCCACCAGGTCGCCCTGGACGACGGCGTGTTCGCCGAGTGCGACAACACGGTGAGCGCCACCGCGGTCACGGCGACCAAGCCTTCCTGACCCGGTACGCGCGAAAGCCCCGGACCGAGAATCATGGTCCGGGGCTCACCCGCGTCTGCTGCTGTATTTGCCGCTGGGCCTACTGCTCCAGATACGCCAGTACCGCGAGCACCCGTCGGTTGTCGCCGTCGCCCTGGAGGAGGCCCAGCTTGGTGAAGATGCTGCCGATGTGCTTGGCGACGGCCTTCTCGGAGATGAACAGGCCTTGGGCGATACCTGCGTTGGAGCGGCCCTGGGCCACCCATTCGAGGACTTCGCGTTCGCGTTCGGAGAGGCTGCCGACCCGCTCGTCGCGTTCCTTGCGCTGCAGGAGCTGGGTGATGACCTCGGGGTCCAGGGCGGTGCCGCCCTCGGCCACGCGCCGGATGGAATCGAGGAACTGGGTGCCGTTGGTGACCCGGTCCTTGAGCATGTAGCCGACTCCGCGGCCGCCGCTGCCGAGCAGCTCGCGGGCGTAGAGCGGCTCGACGTACTGGGACAGGAGCAGGACCGGGAGGTCGGGGATCTGCTCGCGGGCGGCGAGGACCGCTCGTAGGCCCTCGTCGGTGAAGTTCGGCGGGAGCCGGACGTCCACGACGGCGACGTCCGGCTGTTCACGGGTGAGGGCTGCCAGCAGTTCCGTTCCGTTGTCCACGGCGGCCACGACCTCGTGGCCGTAGGCCTCCAGGAGGCGGATCAGACCGTCCCTCAGGAGGAAGTGGTCTTCGGCGAGGACAATACGCACGGAAGCTCCATCGTCACCATCGTCGGGCCGTTGACGGGGCTGTTCACCGCCAGGACACCGTCGAAGGTGGCCAGCCGCCGCTCGATGCCGCGCAGGCCGGTGCCGCGCGAGGCGTCGGCGCCGCCGTGGCCGTCGTCGGTGACGGTGATGCACAGCATGGCGTGATCGTAACGGATGTCGATCCAGGCCCGGTCGGCCCCCGCGTGCTTGGCGACGTTGGTGAGAATCTCCGAGATCGCGAAGTACGCGGCCGACTCGACCGGCATCTCGGGGCGGCCGGGCACATCGACCGTGACCTCGGTCGCGACGGGGCAGACCAGGGCCAACGCCCGTACCGCGTCGGCGAGTCCGCGGTCGGCGAGGACCGGCGGGTGGATGCCGCGGACCAGGTTGCGCAGTTCCTCCAGCGCCTTGGAGGAGGACTGGCGGGCCTCGATCAGCAGGGCGCGTACGGCCTCAGGGTTGGACTCCAGGAGGTGTTCGGCGGCGTCGAGGGTCATGCCCATCGCGACCAGCCGGGCCTGGGCGCCGTCGTGCAGGTCGCGTTCGATACGGCGGATCTCGGCCATCTGCGTGTCCACCGCGGCGGAGCGGGTGGTGGCGAGGTGCTGGATACGGCTGGCCATGATCTCGTTCTCGCTGGGGGCGAGCATCGCACGGGTGTAGAGGGCGTGCTTGCGGACGGCGCGGGGCGCGGCCCACAGCGCGAGCGGCACCTGCAGGACGCCGAGAGCACCGGCGAGGACCGCGGTCGCGGTGCCCTCGATCGGGATGAACTGGTACCACAGGCCGTCCCACTCCGCGGAGAGCGGGACTCCGAAGAACGCGAGGAAGACGCCCCAGACGCCGCTGAGGATCAAGGCGAGCGGGAGGAACGCCAGGAAGGCGCCGGCGATCGGGTCGGTGAGGACCCAGACGTACTCGCGCCGCGTCTGCGGGTCGCTCATGATCCAGCGGTAGCGGGCGACGGCACCCGAGGCGCCCGCGGGCACCGGCGGCAGCGGGCCGACCGGGCCCGGGATCTCCACGCCGCACCAGCGCAGGGCGAGCTCACGCTGACGCGCGGCGAGATTGCGTACGCCTTCCATGGCGCGCGGCACCATTCCGAGGCCCGGACCCACCAGGGTGATCGCCCCGGAGACCGCCAGGGAGCGGCCGAACGCGGCGATGGACATCCAGCACAGGGTGAGTGCGTGCCGCAGACCGGTGATGCCCGCCGGAACGGAGAATCCCCTGATCTCGCCCGGCGGGCGGCTTTCCCCGAGCTGCATCGTGCGGTCCATGGGACTCGCTCCTCTCTGGTGCCATTCGCAGTACCTGGGCCGAACCGGCCGTGTTCTCATTGTGGCGGTCGGCAGGTACGGAAATCGGTAGTACTAACTCCCCTCTTGGTTGGCCGAAAAGGGGGAGTTCCTCTACCTCGCGCGTAGTCCCCCACGGCAAATGCCCTAAGAGGCCGTGAAGAGCGACAGGGTGTCCGCCACACAGGCCGGCCGCGGCTTGTCCTCCCCCGCGGCCCGCACCTCCACCGTCATGCGTACGGCCGCCAGGTGGCCCACGGGTGTCTCGCGCACGCCGGTGAGCTTGGCGCCGCCGCGGACGTGCGCGCCGACCGGCACGGGCCGGGGGAAACGGACCTTGTCCAGGCCGAAGTTGACACCCAGGTCGACCTTTTCGATCTCGAAGATCGCGCGCATCATCGCGGGCAGCAGCGCGAGCGTCATATAGCCGTGGGCGATGGTTCCGCCGAAGGGTCCGGTCGCCGCGCGTTCCGGGTCCACGTGAATCCACTGGAGGTCGCCGGTCGACCCGGCGAACTGGTCCACGTCGTGCTGGGTGACTTCAAGCCACTCGCTGTAGCCGAGGTGTTCACCGGTGGCGTCGGCGAATTCGTCCAGGCTGGCGAAGGATTTCATGGGCTCGATTCTGTGCGGGCGTCATGGACGGGGACAAGAAGGTCCGGCACCGTGGTGCCGGACCGTCAGCGGGGTGTCAGCGAGGCGTCAGCCGTAGCGCTTGAGCTCGTGGAAGAAGTCCGGGACGGTGTGCAGCCGATCGGCTTCCAGGACGCGGTCGTAGATGAACTTGGCGACCGCCATGTCGAGGACGCCGAGGCCGAACGGCGAGAAGATCACCGGCTTGTCGGTCGGCGGGGTGATCGCTCCGGTGAGGACGTCGTAGAGGGTGCCGGCGACGAACTCCCGGTGGCCGACCTGCTGTTCGGCCAGGTGCGGCGAGGTGTTGGCCTTCATGCAGTGCTCGACGTCGTCGACGGCGTTCCACGACGCGAGGACGATCTCGGGCGACAGGTCGCGCAGGGAGACGTGCAGCACCAGCGGGTTGTGCGCGAACCACTGCGGGTCCTGGACATGCGGCTCGCCCGCGATGGTCGCGAAGACGATCAGGTCGCTGGAGCGGATCAGGTCCTCGGCCTTGTCGTGGACGGTGATCTCGCAGCCGTCGCTCTCGACCCGCTCCAGGTAGCCCTTGAATCCCTCGGCGTGCTCGGCGGACAGGTCGTGCACGCCGATCGACTCGAAGGCGAAACCGGTGTTCGCGAGGTAGGCGTGCACATAGCGGGCGATCAGGCCGACGCCGAAGAAGCCCACCCGGGTGGGGCGTTCGCCGCGCGCGTCGGCGAGCCGCGCCGCCGCGAGGGCCGCGGAGGCCGCGGTGCGCGCCGCGCTGATGATGGAGCTCTCCAGACAGGCGAACGGGTAGCCGGTCTCCGCGTCGTTGAGGATGAGGACCGCCGAGGCACGCGGAATCCCCGCGGCGACGTTCTCGGGGAAGCTGGAGATCCACTTGATGCCGTGCACGCCCACGTCGCCCTTGACCGACGCGGGCAGCGCGATGATCCGGTCGGAGGGCCGGTCGGGGAAGCGCAGGAAGTACGAGTCGGGGTTGACCGTCTGGCCCTCGCCGTGCAGGCGGTAGGCGGCCTCGACCGTCGCGACGACCTCGTCCTCGCGCCCGCCGAGGGCCTCGTGCACCTGGGCGCCGGAGATCACGGCGAAGGGCGGTACCTGATTCATGGGAACACTGCTCCTGAGGAAATGGCTGCTCGAAGGACTTGGGGAAGTGAGGAAAGCGCCGCGTCAGCCCATCCGTGCCAGGCCCTTGGCGCGGTGCCGTGCCCGGCCGCGTGAGACGACCAACGGGTCCCAGTCCGGGGCCCGTTCGGGCAGCATGGAGGCGTCGCCGAGCACCGTGCCGGCGAACACCTCGGCGAGCAGTCCGCGACCGAGGATCTGCGAGGCCGCGGCGACTCCGCCCGTGGCGACCCCGCCGACTCCGCTGCCGTAGCGGACGCTCTGGCCGACGACGTAGAGCCCCTCGACGTCGGTGCGTACGTCGGGGCGCTGGCCGGCGCCGCCCCAGGTGGCCATGCCGTACGGGGTGCCGCCGCTGGCGCGGATGTAGCGCTCGTTGGTGAGCGGGGTCGCCGTCTCCACGTGGGTGATGCGGTCTCGGAACGGGCCGAGGACCTTCTCGGCGGTGTCCAGGATGACCTCGGTCAGCTGCCGCTTGCGCGCCATGTAGGCGGGGTTGCGGCGGTAGGGCTCGCCGTCGACGGGCCCGCCCTGCAGGCCCCAGAACTCGTAGCCGGGCGGGCAGCCCGTCATGAGCTGGAAGTTGCTGTGGCCGGGCGGACAGACGGCGGGCGCGCCCGCGTCCTTGATCGAGGCGAAGGAGAACGCGAGCTGCGGCACGGACTCCATCGAGCCGTCGCGGGCGTAGCGTTCCAGGACGGCCGCGTGCGCGGCCTCCATGTCGTCGCTGTCGTGCCACCAGATGTTGGCGTTGGGCAGGTCGGGCAGCTCGGTGTCGAGGGCGACGTACACGGCGACGACGGCGCTGCGCATGGTCGCCGCGCGGGTGCGCGCCACGAGGTCGGCGGGGAAGGCATCCTCGCCGCCGCAGAGGTCGAGGACGGTGCGGCGGTAGTCCGCGTTGGAGATGACCAGGGGCGCGGATATCCGTTGTCCGTCGGCGAGTTCGACGCCGGTGGCGCGTCCGCCGTCGATGAGGATGCGGCGTACCGAGCAACGGGTGCGCAGTTCACCGCCGTACGCCTCGAGTGCCTCGACGAGCGCGGCGACGAGGGCCTGGCCGCCGCCCTCGGGGTAGTACGCGCCGCGCAGGTAGTGGTCCATGATGTTGACGTGCTCGGCGAAGCCGATGCCGTCGGGCATCGCGCCGTAGTTGCCGGCCTGCGCGGCGACCAGGGTGCGGCCCTTGGCGGACAGGCCGCTGTGGTCCAGGGCCTGGCCGAGGGTGCGGCGGGTCCAGCGCATCGTCTGCGGCGACTTGCGGAACAGCTGCACCATGGGCTCGCCCATGAGGCCGGCCCGGCTCGCGCCCGCCACGGCGGTGGCGAGGTCGATGAACCGGTCGACGCGGTCGGCCTCCTCGGGCACGGCCCGCTTGAGGTTCTCGCGGTACGGCTCCCAGCCTGCGGGCACGTCCACGGTGGCCGTGGGCGTGATGATCCGGTCGAAGCCGTTGTCGTTGTCCATGGGGCGAAAGCGCACCCGGTCGCCGACGCCGAGGCCGGAGAGGATCGACGGGATGAGGCCGTCCGGGCCGCAGTCGCCGAGGTAGTGGGTGCCGACGTCGAACTCGTACTTGCGCCGGCGGCGGAAGACATGGGCGTTGCCGCCCGCGATGTCGTGCTGCTCCAGGACGAGGACGCGGCGCCCGTCGGCGGCCAGGTAGCCGCCGCTGACCAGTCCCCCGATCCCGCTGCCGACGACGATGGCGTCGTACCGGTCCTGCATCCCCGAGCCCCCCTGCATTCCCGCCCCCATCAGAACGTGCCGCCGCCGTGGATCTCGAAGACCGATCCCGTGATGTAGGCGGCCCGGTCGGAGACCAGGAAGGACACCAGGTCCGCGACCTCCTCGGGCCGGCCCATGCGGCCGAGCGACACGTTCTGCAGCATGCGGGCCCGCGCGGCCTCGGACATGCCGCCGACCATGTCGGTCTCGATGAGACCCGGTGCGACCACGTTGGCGCGGATGCCGCGCGGTCCGCACTCCTTGGCGAGGGACTTGGTGAAGCCGATGATCCCGGCCTTGGAGGCGGCGTAGTTGGCCTGGCCCGTGTTGCCGTAGATCCCGGAGACGGAGGACAGGTTGACCAGGGCGCCCCGCTTGCGCTTGCTCATGGCGAACGCGGCGGCACGGTTCACGTGGTAGACGCCGTCGAGGTTGGTGCGCAGGACCTGGTTCCAGTCGTCCTCGGGCATCAGGATCAGCGGCCGGTCCCGGGTGATGCCGGCCGAGGTGACGGCGGCGTCGACGGGCCCGAGTTCCCGCTCGGTGCGGGTGACCCAGTCGCCCACCTCGGCGGCGTCGGCCACGTCGCAGCGCGTGGCGGTGACGCGGGTGCCGAACTCGGCGGTCTCCTTGACGAGTTGTCCGGCGGCTTCCTCGTCGGAGCGGTAGCAGAAGGCGACGTCGTACCCGTCCTCGGCCAGGCGCAGCACGATCGCCCTGCCGATGCCCCGGGACCCGCCGCTGACCAGCGCGATCACGCGTTCTCCCCCATCAGTCGCAGCACCGCACACGCCACGGCGCCGTCGCGGTCGACGGCGGACACGAGTGCGATCCGCCCCCGGGAGTCCGGGTCGGCCTCGGCGATGCCGAGCACGGCCGCGATCTGGAAGGACGCGGACGCGGCACTGGTGTCGCCGAGAAGTTCCATGGACGGTACGCGGGACAGCGCGTCGGCGGGCAGCAGCGCGGCGAGCGCCTCCCGCTCGGCGCGGCCCGCGGCGGTGGGCGCCGCGCACGGGAC